>CALZMV010000001.1 GCA_945788655.1 uncultured Clostridia bacterium
AGAAGAAGTGCTCTGCCACAGTTTCGTTGGCGATGAGCATGAACTCCTCTATAAGTCTGTTTGCAGTCCTTCTTGGTTCAACTTCGATTCTGATAGGCCTCTCTTCTTCATCAACCTCGATGACTGCCTCCTCCAGATCAAAATCCAGACTTCCCTGCTGCTTTCTCTTTTGGCGAAGGATATCTGCAAGCTGACCCATCTCCCTGATTTCCTCAAGGATAAATGCGTATTTATCGGATAGAACCTTGTCATCATTTTCAAGGATATCCGAAACGTCGTCATACACAAGCCTTGCACAGGAGCGTATGACAGAGTTCTCTATTGTATGATTTATGACTTCACCCTTTTGATTGATTTCCATTATACAGGAAAGCGTCAGCCTGTCTTCCTTAGGGTTAAGGCTGCAGATTCCATTGGAAAGAAGTTTTGGAAGCATAGGAACCACCCTATTGACCAGGTAAATGCTTGTACCTCTCTTAAGAGCCTCCTTGTCCAGGTTGCTGTCCTCCTTTACATAGTGGCTTACATCTGCTATATGAACTCCCAAAAGGTAGTTTCCGTTTTCGAGTTTCTCTATGGAAACAGCATCGTCCAAATCCTTGGCAGTTGGCCCATCTATAGTGAAAATCTTCTTGTCCCTTAAATCCAGTCTGCCATTTAATTCCTCAGGGAGAATGCCCTGCTTAAAGAGGAACTTTGCCTCTGCATTGACGCGGCTTGGAAAGGTCTCAAACAATCCCCTGGATCTTATAAGGGCACTTATGTCTCCCCCTGCCTCTCCTGCTTTGGCGATGACCTGAGTTATCCTGCCTTCTGCGCGGCTCAAGTTATCGGGATACTTTGTGATTTTTGCGACCACCTTATCTCCATCCTGTGCATTTTTAAAGAATTCCTTCTTTATAAACACATCATCGGGATTCTTTTTGTCATCGGAAACCACAAACCCGAATTTCTTATTCTTCTGAAAGGTTCCAACAACTTCTTTATAGTTTCGTTCTAAAACTTTGGTAACAATTCCTTCCTTAGACTTGTTCCAAAGATATGGCGGCAGCAGGTCGACCTCTACCAGGTCGCCATTCATTGCGCCATGCATATTGGAAGGTCCGATAAAAATATCTTCACCTTCACCCTGACGTACAAATCCAAAGCCTTTCGCATGTTTTTCAATTGTTCCGGTATAAACTTCCGGTCTTTTTTTCTTTTTTTTGCCCATACTTCTATTATACCTAAAAAAGTTAAAACCACCTAGCATATTTTTACCAGGTGGCACAATCTTTAACTTTTTTATAGAAGTTTATAGAAGCTATACCTCTAATTTCATATCGCCATCGTTGATGAGTCCCTTCTTTCTCATGAGCTCTGATACTATGAGAGTAATAATGGCAGGTAAAATTATCTGTATTGCTAAAATTTTTATTAATACCATAGAAGCCGGTTCTGTAGCTGTCATGGTTTCCATAGTCATAATCTGTCCGACTAGTCCGGCTGTACCCATTCCTGAACCTGTAGCGTTGTTTGTCATGTGAAGAACCATAGTTGAAACAGGTCCTAAAATAGCACTTGAAATAATGGCAGGCAGCCATATTATTGGCTTTCTCATAATGTTTGGTACCTGAAGCATTGAAGTTCCTATGCCCTGAGCGATAAGTCCTCCCATTTTGTTCTCACGATAACTTGCAACTGCAAAGCCTACCATATTGCAGCAGCAGCCTACTGTAGCAGCACCCGCAGCAATTCCACCAAGGTTCAGTATTACGCCTAATGCAGCTGAACTGATTGGAAGCGTAAGAATCATTCCCATCAGCACTGATACCACAATTCCCATGATGAAAGGCTGCTGTTCTGTTCCCCAGTTGATAAGGTTTCCGAGAGCAAGCATAAACTGTGAAATTGGTGGTCCAAGAATCAGGCCAACCACTGAGCCTGCACCGATTGTAACGAGCGGTGTAACCAGAATATCTACCTTTGTCTTGCCTGTTACTAACAATCCCAGTTCAATACCTACATAAGCTGCAAGAAATGCTCCCAAAGGTTCGCCCGGTCCCGCCAGCACGATAGTTCCTTCCACCAGAACTGTTCCTGCCAGAAGTTTGCTTGCAAATGCCCCTATCATACCGGAAATTCCTGCAGAGACAACAACCAGAGGACTTGCCTTATATCTGCAGGCAACTCCCACACCGATACCTGCGCCTGTCATAGCCGCAGCCACCTTTCCTAAAAGGAAAATCATTTCTCCTGTGGAGCCGCCTATTAAATTACCAATCTGCTGTATGATGGTTCCCACTATAAGTGTTGCAAACAGGCCTTGTGCCATGCCTGTCAAACCATCGATAAAAATCCTGTTAAAATACTTCTTCATCTAACTCTCCTCTAAACAAATCATAATTTGATGCATTGATTGATGCATTATCTGACGCATAAAAAGAGACAACATCTTCAAGATATATGTCTTGACATATATCTTAACAGATGTCGCCTCTATGTGCAAGTTTTTGTTTTGATACAGTGCTATTGCAGGATTTCAGCAGTTTTTTAATGCTTCACGGCTGTATTATTTTCTATGCTTCTCCAATATATTCTTCGTAGGTGCATAGCCTGTCTGTAAGTTTTCCGTCAGGACCGATTTCCATAATTCTATTGGCAATAGTCTGAATAAATTCATGGTCGTGGGAGGCAAACAGAATGTTCCCCTTAAATGCTATCAGACCTTCATTTACTGCAGTGATGGATTCAAGGTCCAGATGGTTGGTAGGCTGATCCATAACCAGTACATTTGAACCATAAAGCATCATTCTTGAAAGCATGCAGCGCACCTTCTCGCCTCCTGAAAGCACCTGAACCTCCTTATATACATCGTCCCCTGAGAAAAGCATTCTTCCAAGGAATCCTCTCATGAAAGTTTCTGTAGTTTCCTTAGTATACTGACCAAGCCATTCTATAAGGTTCATGCTGCATCCGTTAAAGTATGCAGAATTATCCATAGGAAAATATGATGTTGAAATTGTGATTCCCCACTTGTAAGATCCTTCATCAGGCTCCATTTCTCCCATGATTATCTTAAACAATGTAGTGTTTGCTATTTCATTTTCTCCCACAAAGGCAATCTTGTCGTCTTTATTTACTCTGAAAGAAACGTTATCAAGAACCTTTACACCATCGATGGTCTTTGAAATGTTTTCTACTACAAGAATTTCCTTGCCGGGTTCTCTATCCATATTGAAACCTACAAAAGGATATCTTCTCGATGATGCCGGCATTTCTTCTACAGTCAGCTTGTCAAGCAGCTTACGGCGGCTTGTTGCCTGCTTTGCCTTAGATTTGTTTGCTGAGAATCGCTGAATGAAGGCCTGCAGCTCCTTTATCTTGTCTGCATTTTTCTTGTTCTGGTCTTTAATCATCTTCTGAATAAGCTGGCTGGATTCATACCAGAACTCATAGTTACCTACGTACATCTTAATCTTGCCGTAGTCCACATCAACGATATTTGTACAAACCGTATTAAGGAAATGTCTGTCATGAGATACCACTATTACAGTTCCGTCATAGTCCATCAGAAAGTCTTCAAGCCATTCAATGGCCCTTACATCGAGATGGTTTGTCGGTTCGTCCAAAAGAATAATTCCCGGATGTCCAAAGAGAGCCTGCGCAAGAAGAACTTTAACCTTTTCCTTACCAGTTAATCCTGACATCTGAGCATACAGGATATCATTGGAAAGGCCTAGCCCCTGAATAAGTCTGCTGACATCTGATTCAGCTTCCCATCCATCCATCTCTGCAAATTCTGCCTCAAGCTCAGCTGCACGGATTCCATCCTCATCGGTAAACTCTTCTTTCATATATATGGCATCTTTTTCCTTCATTACCTGATAAAGACGTTCATTTCCCATGATTACGGTGTCGAGAACTGTATATTCATCGTAGGCGAAGTGGTCCTGCTTCAGAACAGACATACGCACTCCCGGTTTGATGGAAACGCTTCCTGTAGTAGGCTCAAGGTTTCCTGACAATACCCTTAAAAATGTGGATTTGCCCGCCCCATTTGCTCCTATTATTCCGTAGCAGTTGCCCGGTGTGAACATAAGGTCAACATCTTTAAACAGAGTCTGACCACTGAAATTTACGCTAACATTTGTTACTGTTATCACTAATTACTTTCTCCTTTATATATTATTATTTTTCCTGCGCACGGAAGGTAATTTCCCCCGTTTCGCTATCCATGGCATCAACTATAGCCAGTGATTCTAACTGATAACCCAGATTTCTGATAACCTGTCCGCCAGACTGGAAGCCCTTTTCAATGGCAATGCCAATGCCTTCAACGGTTGCACCTGCCTGCTTCACAATCTGAATCAGACCCTGGAGAGCACATCCGTTTGCAAGGAAGTCATCAATAAGCAGAACCTTATCTCCTTCATTTAAGAATTTCTTAGAAACGATAACCTGATTTTTGTTTTTATGTGTGAAGGACTCAACTTCAGCGGTGTACATATCCCCATCTATGTTGATACTCTTTGATTTCTTTGCAAATACTACCGGAACATTAAAGTGTCTTGCAACCATACATGCAATTCCGATTCCTGAAGCTTCAATTGTAAGAATCTTGTTTATTTCTTTGCCTTCAAAACGCTTCTTGTATTCTGCGCCCATCTGGTCAAAAAGTTCAATATCCATCTGGTGATTTAAAAAGGCGTCCACCTTAAGGACATTGCCTTCTTTTACAACTCCATCTTTAATTATTCTTTCTTCTAGGAAATTCATTTTAACACTCTCTTTCTATGTTGATATTAGTACTTTGGATATTACGATTTAAATAACATGAATGTATTCAAATCACACTATTTCATTATATCTTATCCTATTGTCCGCTTCAACAACATTGTGCTATAATAGTTCAAAATTAACCTGTATATTCAACAAAGCTGGAGATTCTTATGAACTATAACTATCCTGACAAAAATGATGCACTGACGGCAAACCTCATCGATTCTGAGTTTGAAGACGTATATTGGATGAAAAGTGAAGACAAAGTAATCGAAGAGGCTATAAATGCCATAAAAAACCTACCCGAAAGAAACGGCAAGAAAAAGCTTCTGGATTTGGGTTGCGGCATGGGACGCCTTATTCCGGTCTTTGCACCATATGTAAACAGCATTACTGCCGTAGAACCTGATCATAATCGCTACGTTGAAGCCGTTTTAAGCGGCAACGAAAGTTCCATAAAACACGACATGGACATTGAGGTTATAAATGGTGATATTGATGCTATTTCTTCTAACGAGAAATTTGATGTAATTCTTTCAAGCCACGTTCTGCAGCATATCAGTCGTGATATGGCCATCGAAATCATGGAAAAAATGTCAGAAAGGCTTGAAGAAGGCGGTTTGCTCATAATAACTACCACATATACCGATAAAGCGCAGGATTGTTTTTTTAAAGAAAGCTGGGATAACGGCAAAAGACAAAGTATCCCAATAACTTGCGACCAATTTGATGATGTTTTCAGCAGAGGTGATGAGCTGCCTGTAAGAATGTTCTCAAGGAATACAATTGAAAGCCTTACCTCAAATAAAAATCTGACTCTCAGCACTTGCCTCTGCTATCACTTTAAAGGTCACAACAGCCCCAAGCAGGACGCAGATGCCAACAATCAGGGTAACACTGAAGCTGCAAGAGATATCATGTATATTTTTAAAAAGCAGGAAACCTTAATAGATGCCAACATCGCTTACAGATATAATTTCAGCATATCCGGTGTTTCCTCTGATATTTCATCACAACGCAGGAATTTTAAGCAGCTTATAAAGGATAAGTTCGGCAATGCTGTCTTTTTAGACGATGACAATTACTGTTCTGATCCCGTTTTAAGAGATTTATCCATATGTCAGGGGTTTCTCCATGGAGATGGTCTTCCATTTGAGTGCCAAAGAGCAATAATTAGAGATTATAAGCTATCCTTTGAAGGATTTGATGTAATTGATTCAGGAGTTTTAATATCTTTTTTCCCTGAAACTTTGACATGCCAGCTTTCTGTAAACCTCAGCATCAGGAATACCAGCATTGACAGTCTTATATATATGCGCCATGTTCAGTCAAACGGTGCCAAAATGAGAAACAAAGACGGCAGGCTGCTGTCAGCTACAGAAATATATCATGAAATTTCTTCTGTGTTCAAAACCGGAGCAGAAGACCTGGAAAAAACCTATTATGTTGAAATCAAGAAAATCGGCGAAGAAACCAACGCAGATGCTGTCATTGAGAAATATCCAAAGGCACTGTACGGAATTATGTGCGGTGACGAAGGCTGGCGCCATGTGCCGGCTGAGCTGGCTGCCGAAAGGCTTACAAACTGCTGGGGAAGCAGGGAATTTGTAAAACTGGTTTCATTTGGCTCAAACAACATGCTTCTCAATCTGAACACTTCGCTGGTTGCCAAAGCATATGTAGAAAATCGCCGCACATTTGACAACAAATTTTACGGCGACATAAATGAATACTTTCTAATTGACTCAAGCTTTGCAGGAATCAACCATGGAATTATTTTTTCTCTGGAGCTGGTAATGGTGATAAAGACCATATGCAACCGCATCCTTCGCCAACAGTCAAAACTGCACATGAATGAAGGCAAAGGCATACAGCAAAGTATAAATATAAAAGAAGCTAGGCTTTTCAGAGCGGAGCTCCTCACTACTCTGCACAAGGTAGAAAATCTAGCTTTAACAGAACTTGGAGAAATGGAAAAGGTACTTCTGACAAGCCATCAGATAAATCCTATTGTGGACAAGATAAAATATCTGCTGGAACTGATAGAATCTGAACTTGATCTCTTGTATCAGAACAGCACCAACAGATTGATCAACATCCTTACAGTTACCGGACTGGTACTTTCCTTTGTAAGTGTTGCATCTCAAATCTACAGCTTGATCTGCTAGAATTGCCTTGGTAATTAATAGTGTAATGAAAAATGGTTTTTTTCAAAGGTAAGAAGACCCTCATCGCGCATCTTACACAGTTCATTTGACATTGCACTTCTGTCTACAGACAGAAAATCCGCTAACTGCTGACGATTAAAGGGAATCGCAAAACTGCCGGTTCCCTGTTTTTTTGCTTCGTCAGAGAGGTAAGAAATGAGTTTTTCTCTTGTTGTTCGCTGTGACATGTGACCAAGTTTCTGCACAAGGGCTCTGTTCTTTTCGGAAATGGCAAAGAAAAGATTCTGCATAACCATGGAGTGAAACCTGCATGCATTGGAGCAGGTTGTCAGTATCCTGTTAACATCAAAGAGAATAACTGTACTATCGTCTGCTGCTACTACATCATTTAAGATGACTCCGCTGTCAGGTGCTATATAGGCTTCTCCAAACATCTCTCCTACGCTTATTCTGTTTATTATGCTTCGGTTGCCCCAGTAATCATCTCTCTGAATATGAAGTCCTCCTTCAACCAGAATGCATATGTTGTCTATGTTTTCCCCTTGCCTGAAGACATATTCCCCTTTTTTGTATGCTCTCGTCTTTGCACTGAGACAATCAAGCATGAGTTTTATTTCCTCTTCATCAACACCAGAAAACATCTTTGTTTTCTTTAAAATATGAATAAACATTTTTCTCTCCTTCTGCTAAAAAAACAACCTGCTAATATCAGTAAAGGCCGACACCGCTTAAGTGCCAGCCTTTTCTTATTATATATGAAATTATTTCTAGTATACAACCTTACCTAAAATTGAAAGGATTAATTCCATAGCTAGTCTGCCTGTCTGATTTTTGACATCAAGCATTGGGTTTACTTCTACCATATCAAGTGCCAATACCTTGCCGCTTGTGCAAAGAGTTTCTACCATGTAGAAAGCCTCTCTCAATGTAAGCCCGCTATGTACAATTGTACCTGTGCCAGGAGCTGCTTCAGGTGTGATTGAGTCAACGTCGAAGCTTACATGAATACCCTCTGTTCCATCGGATGCAATCTTGATAGCTTCTTCAATTACTGCAGGCATTCCCATTCTGTCGATATCTGCAATAGAGAATACTGTTACGCCATGTTCTCTAAGGCGGATTCTTTCCATTTCGTCGATATCTCTTCCTGCAATCTGTACCGCATTCTTTGTATCAACATAAACCGGTTCCTGTCCGAAATCTACCATGATATCGGGACCTGCACCACATACAGCGGAGAATGGCATTCCGTGCATGTTACCGGAAGGAGAAGATTCTTCGTTGTTCCAGTCACCGTGTGCATCTACCCAGATTACACCGATTTTCTTAAAGTGCTTTGCTGTAGCTGAAATACTTCCTGCTGCGATGCTGTGGTCGCCACCTAAAATAACAGGAAATGCTCCGTCTTTATGTGATTCTAATGTTGCCTTATAAAGCTTTTCGTTAGCATCGTGAACCTGTTCATAGTTTCTTAATGTTTCTGATGTTGCCCCATCAGCCAAAGGAATTACATCTCCTTTGTCAACAACTTCATAACCCAGGTCTTCAATTCCTTTTTTTACTCCGGCATATCTGATTGCTGCCGGTCCCATATTAACCCCTCTTGTAGCTGCGCCCAAATCCATCTGTACGCCGATTAAGTCTACTCTTTTCATTTCTATCTCTCCTTTGTAATACATCAATCTGATTTGACACACATCAAATCTTTTACTTCAACGAGATAAAGTATATCACATTATCCCCATTTCTGTAAATATCTAGTATATTATTATGAAAAGCAAACCGGAATCAGAATTATTAATATGGCTTTTTATAAAATCTTCCGTTGACTTGTTCAGTATTTATAACATTGATAAATGCTTTTGGATCGATTTCTTTTATCGCTGCAATAACCTGATTTACCTGTTCTCTTCCTATTACCGAATAAAGAATATTTCTCTGGGCACCCTCAAAACAACCCGTTGCCTCAATCAGAGTGGCATCATGATGAGTAATTTCTCTTATTTTTCCATATACTGCACCCGGAAGCTCTGTAATAATAAAGAGGGTATCCTTCTGATATCTTTTGAAAAGCATCTGAATAACCTGAGTGCTTGTATACTGATAGATGATTGAATAAAGCGCCTTATCAAAACCAAATAGAATACCTGCAGTAGACAGAATTACAATGTTGGCTGCCAGAATATAATTCCATGTATCAATTCCCTTTTTTTCAGAGAAAAAAATCGAAATGAAGTCGGTACCACCGCCACTTGCACCAAATATCAGGCATATACTGATTGCCACACTTCCTATTATTCCACCAAAAATACTTATCAGCAGTGTATCATAGGTTATGGTGACGGAAGGGAAAATATCCGTTAATATACCTGACAAGAACACCACGTAAAATGAGTATATTGTAAACTTCTTGCTGATAAATTTAAACCCGATAAATGCAGGTATGATATTTAATGGAACATATAATGCTGAATAAGGGATATGGAACCCTCCAACCATCTCAGCTATTCTTTGAATAAGTACTGTCAAGCCGCTGAATCCGCCGGGATATAGACCACCTGTCTGCACAAAGCTCTTCAGGTTAAAAGCCATAATGCAAGCTGCAACTGTCAATGCGACAATAGTTTTGAGTTCCTGCTTTATGTCCATCTTTTTTTTACTTTTCATTTTCTTTTCCTTTATTCCTATTTTATATATTTTTTATTAAACCTATCTAATTATGCAAGTAATTATGTGAGTTTTTAAGCCTTTCTCTCAGTTTTCCTAAGCTTCAGGCAATTTTGTTACATCAATCCACTCTAACGCCTTTGAATACTTAAACAGTTCTTCACAGGTGAACTCAATGGCACTGTTGCTGCTTCCACAGGCAGGGAAAACTGTTTCAAATCGTCTCATGGATTCATCGCAATATACCTTAACCTTCTCATTTGTTATGCCAAAGGCACATACGCCACCTACAGCATGTCCGGTAAATTCAATTGCCTCATCAGGTGATAACATCTTAGCCTTCTGGTGGAAAAAATCCTTAAACTTTCTATTATCCACCTTTGCATCACCTGCCATTTGAATTAGAATGCAGCCATCCTCTCCATCTTTAAAGGAAAGAGTCTTGCAGATTCTTGCCCCTTCAACACCAACTGCCTGTGCTGCCAGTTCCACTGTTGCACTTGAAACATCAAATTCCATTATTCTGTCTTCAATTCCAAATTGTTTAAAGTATTCTCTTACTATCTGTATAGACATGTTCTCAACCTCTCATATTATTATCTGTTTTATTATATCACATCCTGTATACAATATCATAACATATTTAGAGTAAATAGTGTGATTACGATACTGCTTAAACATTTTAAATTTTTTGTTTTCTCCAACAAAAAAAATCGTGTTTTTTATTATTTTCTTGACAGTTTTGTGAAGATTTGATAGAATTAACCTGTTATTTTTATTATAGAGTATATTGCTCAAAATATTTTGGAGGACTAATTCAAATGGAACAAAACAATCTAACTAACCAGAAGGGTCAGTTTGGATCTAACCTAGGTTTCTTAATGGCAGCCATTGGATCCGCAGTAGGCCTTGGTAACTTATGGGGATTCCCATACAAGATGGGTGCGAATGGTGGTTTCGCATTCCTGATTTTATATCTAATATTAGTAGTATTCGTAGGGTATGTAATCCTGATGACAGAACTTGCTCTTGGTAGAAAGACAGGTAAGGGCGTTGTAGGTGCATATGAGGCATTATCTAAGAAGTATTCCTTCATTGGATGGATGGGCGCTATCGCTCCTTGGTTAATCCTTTCCTTCTACTCCATGCTAGGTGGTTACTGTATCAAATATGCAGTTGCAAACCTTGGTGATGCTTTCCACGCAAGCTGGGGTGTAGGTGACACAGATACCGGAGCTTACTTCGGAGCGTTCACTTCTGATATGCTTCAGACTGTTGTATTCTCACTGATATTCGTAGTGTTAACAGTTTTAATCGTTAGAGCCGGTGTGTCTGGCGGTATTGAAAAATTCACTTCAATTGCAATGCCAGCACTGTTCATAATGCTTTTAATTACAATTATCAGATCCGTAACTCTTCCTGGTGCTTCAGAAGGTTTAGCATTCATGTTCAAGCCTAACTGGGAAGCTTTCCAGGGAACTGGCTGGATTACTGTATTATCAGTAGCCGGTGGACAGATGTTCTTCTCACTGTCCCTAGGCATGTCAATCATGATTGCATACGGTTCATACTTACCAAAAGATCAGAATCTTGAAAGATCAGCATTAGTAATTCCTTTTGCAGATACATTAGTTGCAATCATGGCAGGTCTTGCTACAATGCCTGCGGTATTTGCAGCCGGCCTTGAACCTGGTGCAGGTCCTGGTCTTTTATTCATCACATTACAGACTGTATTCAAATCAATGGGTGGATTCGGACCGATCTTCGGTTTCATCTTCTACACATTGGTGTTCATCGCTGCAATCACTTCTTCAATCTCCTTACTTGAAGGTATCTCTGCAGTTGCAATGGATAAGGCAATCGAAAAGGGCAAAACACCTGACAGAAACAAGATTGTTATTACTCTTGGTATTTCAATTGCAATCACTGCATCATTAGTTTCAATCGATGGACTTGGTGCAAACGGCTTCCCTCAGTTCTTCGGACAGGGCTGCTGGCTTGACGCAATCGACCTGATTTCTGAAGGTATCTTAATGCCTCTTGGTGCTTGCTACTGCGCAATCGTTGTTCCAACTGCACTAGTTGACGATGAAGTATCATTAAACGGCAAGTTCAAAACTAAAGCCTTCTATGATTTCTGTATCAAGTTCGTAGCACCAATTATGATGGTAATCGTTCTTTTAGGCCAGTTAGACGGATTCTTTGGTTTAGGAATGTTCAGCTAATCTTTGGTTTAGATTACAAATACATTTAATCAAAAAGACGAATCTTCACGATTCGTCTTTTTTATATTTATTATCTAATTTTACGATGGTATTAAAGAGTTAGTATAATGAGCATTATCGCCCCCGGCAAACCGAGAATTCCGACGATACATGCATTGATGATATTAAGAGGAATCATTAAACCGATTGCAGAACCCACCAAATTTACCAACATTATTGCTGCGGCGCCAATGACACTATTTAAAACTAACTTCAAAATAATCTTTAAAGGCCACAAAAATATTCTGCCAAATATAAAAAGAAGTAAAATTGCACCTATATAAGTAATAAATACACTCAAATCAATTCCCATAAATCTACCTCCTTCATTATTTGTACTGCCGCCCGTATAAAATATGCTTCTTTGGAATAAAATAGAATTAAATATTTGCAACGAAAGGTGTGATAATAATTGTCTATTATATCATCAGCTGCCACAAAAAAGAACACTTCCGAAGATGAACAACTGCACAAATATATCGATTCAGCAAAAACCGAACTGGATCTTGCCACTGCCAGATTCAACGAATTAACTGACGAAAAGGCTATCGACTATGCCTCATATAATCTTCTTGCAGCAAAAGCGAAATACTCTTATCTTTTACAAATTGCAAAAGATAAAAAAATATCTCTCTGAAACAATTCAGAGAGATTTTCTGTTGTTACAATTCTCGCCGTCCTTCAACTGCTTTGAGCAATGTCACCTCATCAGCGTATTCAAGGTCACCACCCACAGGCAATCCGTGAGCTATTCTTGTAACCTTTATGCCTGCCGGTTTAATAAGTCTAGCTATATACATAGCTGTAGCTTCACCTTCAATATTGGGGTTTGTTGCCACAATAAGTTCCTGAACATCCGTTTTCTGCAGTCTAGTTATGAGGGATTTCAAATTGATATCATCAGGACCTATTCCCTCCATAGGTGAAATAACTCCATTGAGAACATGGTACTGACCGTTATAATCCCTTATTCGCTCCATTGCGGCTACATCCTTGGGACTTTCCACCACACATATTATATCTGTTCTTCTTGTAGGATCTGAACAGATTATGCATGGATCTTTATCGGTAAGATTGCCGCATACTGAACAATACTTCATTTCTTCCTTAGCCTTGACAATGGCATCTGCAAGGTTCTTTGCCTCCATATCATCTAAAGATAATATATGAAAGGCCAGTCTCTGTGCCGTCTTGTAGCCTATACCCGGAAGCTTTGACAGTTCTCCTATTAACTTTGCTAAAGGTCTTGGATACTGTTTCATTATTATACCCTTTTTATTACTGACTATAATCCCGGAATTCCTAATCCACCGGTTAGCTTGCTCATTTCTGCATTAGAAATTTCATCAATCTGGCGGAGACCTTCGTTTACTGCTACGATGATTAAATCCTGTAACATTTCAATGTCATCAGCATCTACTACTTCAGGCTTAAGGTCAAGCTTAACGATTTCTTTTTTACCGTTTATTACAGCGGTTACAGCACCGCCACCTGCAGTTGTAGTAACTTCCTTCTGCTCAATTTCAGCCTGCATCATTTCCATCTTTCTCTGCATAGCCTGCATCTGCTGAAGCTGTTTCTGCATTCCGCCGCCACCGCCTGATGGTTTCTTACCTGCTCTCATTCCTCTTCCCATATCATTATTCCTCCTAGAAAATTATTCAATATCTATTTTTATGCCAAGAAGATTTTCTGCCTCTCTGGCAATATTAACTGTTTCATCTGCCTTATTATCTAAAACCGCGTCTCCCTGCACCCTGCAATGCATGCGAAGATGCCTTCCAACCTTTTGGCTTAATAGTTTCTCAAGGTCAGCCTTCTTCTGCTCTGCAAATCTATGTGTAAAATCACTGTTTGCCACAATTGTAAAAGAATCCTGAGCAATTTCTACAAGCCTTGTACCGCTTCGGATGAGGTTATAGCTTCCTGTGCTTCCCTCGCCCTCTTCAAAAATACTGCTCCACAACTCATCATTTTCAGTTGAGCAGGCAAGAGAGTTTACAAAGACATCCTGCTTTTGTGCAGGCTTTTGCATGTGCTTTTGCGGTTCATTCTGCGGCTGGTGAAATTCTTCCTTATCTTCTTTGATTACTGTTTTTACAGGTTGTTTAAGAATGGTTTCTTCATATCCTTCACCTGCTGCTATGGCCACTATTGCAAGTTCAAGAAGAACTCTTGGATTAGTTGACCACCTTGCATCATTTATTGTCTTTGAAAGCTTGGTTACCGCATAATCTATCTCATCAATTGAAATCTGATTGCTCTGCTGTCTTATGCGATTGAGGTTTTCTGAAGACATATTAAGCATATCTTCCGCATCTCTGACAAATTTAGTGATAAGAAGACTTCTGTAATGACTCACCCAGTCCTTCATTATCTGCTTGACGTCTTTACCCTCCTGAAGAACATCATTTAAAAGGACCAAAGCTTCCGCTGATTTCTTTAGTAGTACAAGTTCTGTAAGATCTATGAAGAATTCTTCACCTGTTGTGCCGACATATTCTATTACCTTTTCTCTGTCGATTACGGTATCTCCTCCCGCAAGAACCTGATCTAAGATGCTCAGTCCATCTCTTACAGAGCCGTCTGCACTGTTTGCGAGAAGTCTGACAGCATCATCGGTTATGGCAATGTTTCGCTCTTGACAAATCTTTTTCATATTGCCTGCAATTGTGCTTTGCGGAACTCTTCTAAAGTCAAGTCTCATACACCTTGAAAGAATTGTAAGAGGCAGTTTGTTTGGTTCTGTAGTAGCCAGAATAAACATAACGTGCTCCGGCGGCTCTTCAAGGGTCTTCAGAAGAGCATTAAAGGCACCTGTAGACAACATGTGCACTTCGTCTATTATATACACCTTCTTATTGCCTACAGCAGGTGGATATTTGACACTTTCTCTCAGCTCTCTTATATTCTCAACACCATTGTTTGATGCCGCATCTATCTCAATTACGTCCATAAAATTGCCATCACTTATGGCTTTGCAGTGGGCACATGTACCACACGGTTTTGCTCCATCAGAAAGGCAGTTAACCGCTTTTGCAAGAATTCTTGCAGTAGAAGTCTTGCCAGTTCCTCTCGTTCCACAAAAAAGATAGGCATGACTCAAATTGTCTGATGCCACCTGATTTTTTAATATCTTTACTATGTGTTCCTGGCCTAATATCTCTTCAAATACTTCAGGTCTGCATGTCCTGTATAGTGCTGTATACATGGTGTCGGTCTCCTCTGTGATAAAAATTGCCCTTAAAGAGCAACGCTAGGCGCTGGAGAAGGCTAATCTGCGGCACATAAGAACTTCCGCTTATTGCTGCTTCCTTCCGGACCTGACAAGGTTCACGGCATCCCATTGCGCAGGACCCAAACCATGCCAGGCGAAGCTCTCTAAGGGCAATTTAATTACCAATATATTATAGTATTTTTTTGATTACATTTCAAGCATTTCTATAATTTTCTCTTCATCAATAATTGGAATTCCAAGCTCTTTTGCTTTTTTGTTTTTGCCGCTTGTAGATGAAGTATCGTTGTTTATTAAAAAGCTTGTTTTGGAGCTCACGGAGCCGGATACTTTGCCTCCTGCAAGTTCGATTTTCTTTTTTAAGGCATCTCTGTTTTCGAAATTGTTAAGGCTTCCGGTTATTACGAATATCTTACCACTCAGACTGTCTTTAACTTCTTCTTCATGTTCGTCTAAAACTAGAACCTGGAGCAAGTCTCTAACCATCTTTTGGTTATCCTCGTTGTTGAAGAACTTTACGAAGTTTTCTGCCATAACATCCCCAATTCCTTCAATAGTTGTCAGTTCTTCAAAGGTAAGACTCTGGATTTTTTCCCATTTATTTTTCGCAAATTTTGCAATAAGTCTGGCATTTGCCTTTCCGATTCCAGGAATGCCCAGGCTGTACAAAAGTCTTTCAGGTGTGGTGTTTTTTGCTTTTTCTGCTGACTCAATAAGGTTATCAAAGGACTTTTCACCGAATCCATCTAATTTTACAAAAGCTTCCTTATGATTTTCCAATGAGAACAAATCCGCAAGTTCCTTTACCATTCCTTCTGAAACCAGCTTTTCTATAGTCATTTCAGAAAGGCCTTCGATATTCATTGCATCTCTGGAAACAAAAAGTGCCAGCCTTTTTATGTGTTTTGCAAGGCACTCTTCATTGGTGCAGAAGAGTGTCTGAACACCGTTTTCATCTTTGATTACAGTTTCTTTGCCGCATACAGGACATGTGCAAGGAATGGAAATATTGTTGCTCTTTGTGTGATTCTCAGCAATCTGTGGAATAATCATGTTGGCCTTATAAACAGATATTATATCCCCTATTCCAAGCTGAAGCTCTCTCATTACACTGATATTGTGAACTGATGCCCTGCTTACAGTTGTTCCCTCAAGTTCCACAGGCTCGAATATTGCTACAGGATTTATTAACCCTGTTCTTGATGCACTCCACTCGATTTCCTTCAGTGTTGTCTCCTTTAGCTCATCCTTCCACTTAAAAGCAATTGCATCTCTTGGGAACTTTGAGGTTTTTCCTAAAGATTCTCCATAGGCTATGTCATTGTAAATCAGAACCAAGCCATCTGATGGGACCGGGTTTGATTCAATCTTCTCGCTGAAATCTTTAACGGCAGCCTTAATAGTATCTCCTATAACAATCTGTCTGTATACCACTGCAAAACCCTGTTTTTCAAGCCAGTCCATCTGCTGCGTTCTCTTCTGAAACTCTATTCCCTCTGCTGATACAAGTGTAAACCCATAAAACTTCACGTTTCTTTGAGCTGTTACTTCATTGTTAAGCTGTCTGACAGAGCCTGAACATAGATTCCTCGGATTCTTGTACTTGGCGGATTCTTCGTCGATAGTTTCGTTTATTTTTTCAAAATCCTCATAAGAAATAACCGCCTCTCCCCTTATAACCAGCCTGCCCTTAAAGTCGATATTCAACGGCAGATTTGTAAAAACTTTGGCGTTATTGGTTATTACTTCACCGACTTCACCGTTTCCTCTCGTAACAGCTTTTACCAGCTTACCTTCTTCATAGGTAAGTACAATTGTAAGGCCGTCCAGCTTCCACGATAACACTCCTTCATGATCATTAAGCCATGCCTTAAGCGCATCCACATCCTTTGTCTTGTCTAGCGAAAGCATTTTTGAAGGATGTGCCTCCTTTGGCAGATCAGAAAGCACCTCATAACCCACATTTATCGTAGGGCTGTTGGAAAAAACAGTACCTGTTTCCTTCTCGAGATTGCAAAGCTCATCGTACAGCTTGTCATACTCGATATTTGGCATTATTTCTCTGCTTTCCTGATAATAAGCAAGGGATGCCTCATTTAGAATTTCTATCAGTTCTTTTATTCTATCTATCTTATTATTCATCAGTTATCACCTGTGTATTTTTTTAGAGGAGCAAAGCCCTTAGCCAACTTTTTACGGCCTACGCTGTCAAACATGACCGTGATGGTCTTTTCATCAGCTTCTATTACTATACCTTTTCCAAATTTGCCATGGGATATGACATCTCCGGAATCAAAATTATCGCTTTCTGAAGATGCGTTTTTCTTGGCTACATATTTGGCACTTTTCAGTGCATCATAAGGCTTAAATGCCGGCTGAGCAAATCCATCCAATGATCCTGTATCTATTCCAAGGCTGTTGTTTGTTTTGCGATTCGGAATATATACAGCATCTCCGTTTTCATCCAGAACCTTAGGATCCATTTCTCTCATAAATACCGACTCTCTGGTGTAATCTCCTTGTCCGTACATTACGCGATATGCAGCACTACTCATAAACAATCGTTCCTTGGCTCTCGTTATTCCTACATAGCAAAGCCTTCGTTCTTCTTCCAGCTTTTCTTCAGAGTCCATGGATCTGTGACTAGGAAATAATCCATCTTCCATTCCCGGCATGAATACGACAGGAAACTCCAGACCCTTTGCACTATGCAATGTCATAAGTGTAACTTTACCTGACTCCTCGTCATATTTATCGGCATCTCCATTGGTAGCCACTCTCTCGAGAAACTCTTCCAGTGTAGCTTCTTCTCCCTGCTCCTGCTTTTCTTTTTCAAAATCGTAAATAAATGATTTAAAATCCAGAAGATTTTCAATTCTTCCCTCTGCTTCAACGGTGTTTTCATCCTCAAGCGCCTTCATATACCCAGTTCTTACCATAAGGCTGTCATATATATCGGACAGCTTCATATTTTCCTTCTGGTCTCTGCAGGTCAGGATAACCTGTACCATGTTCCTGACAGCGTCTCTCGCCTTTGCAGGAAGCGAAGAAATAATTTCTTCATCCTCCAGTACTTCCAAAAGAGACTGCTCTCTTACCATAGCCAGGGTGCGAAGTTTTTCAATGGTCTTTGCTCCCATTCCTCGTTTAGGCTCGTTGATAACCCTAAGAAGTGCCATTTCGTCTTTAGGATTAACCACCAACCTCATGTATGAAATCATATCCTTTGTTTCTTTTCTCTCATAAAAGCTGAATCCGGAAAGAATCTGATGAGGTATGCCATTTTTTCTCAATATGTCTTCAAAAAGGCGCGATTGGGCGTTAGTCCTATAAAGGATTGCAAAATCGTCGTATTTTCTGAAAGGGCCTTTCAAAAGCTGAATTTCTCTGGCAATATATCTTGCTTCTTCCTTATCGTTGTCAAGTCTTGCATATACAATTTTGTGTCCTGATTCCTCTTCAGTCCAGAGCTTCTTTGGCTTTCTTCCTTTGTTGTTTTTTATTACAGAATGAGCCGCTTCTAAAATATTGCCACAGGAGCGATAGTTCTGTTCAAGCTTTATTACCTTTGCCTGTGGGAAATCCTTTTCAAAATCGAGAATATTCCTGATATCTGCGCCTCTCCACTCGTATATGCATTGATCATCATCACCGACAACACATAAATTTTTATGTACATCAGCCAGGAGCTTAATAATCTGATATTGAATATGGTTTGTATCCTGGTATTCGTCTACCATAATATACGAGAACACTCGCTGATATTCCCTTAAGATATCCTCGTTGTCTCTGAGAACATGAAGGGCATACCTTAAAAGATCATCAAAATCCATGGCATTATTCTTTTTTAACCTTGCCTGATATTCCTTGTATACGTTGTAAATTACCTTGGTCTTAGGAGTCATTCCTTCAATTTCAATGAATTCTTCAGGGCCTAAATCGTTCTCCTTTGAGTTAGATACAATCGCCATTATATATGGTATAGGATACTCCTTTGTATCGATGTTGAAGTCCTTTAATATAGCCTTGTAAAGTGCCTTCTGATCCACAGTGTCGTACACTACAAAATTTCTTTCATAGCCTATTTCGCGGCAATGCTCCCTTAAAATTCGAAGGCTCATAGAGTGAAAAGTAAGAATCCACATTCCCGGAACTGTTCCAACAAGTTTTTCAACTCTTTCTCTCATTTCTTTGGCTGCTTTATTAGTAAAAGTAACAGCAAGTATCTTATACGGACTTACTCCCTGCTCAATCAGATATGCAATTCTGTGAGTCATTGTAGCCGTCTTGCCGCTTCCTGCTCCTGCGAGAATCAAAAGCGGACCCTCTATGTGCATGGCTGCTTCTTTTTGCTGCTGGTTTAAATGTTCTAAATTCATAACACCTGTTTATTCCTTTTTCATTTTTGCCTGTCTATTATATCATTACTCCCTGCGATTTTCCATACAAACTGAAGAAGAGCGCTGCTTTTGTCACGATTATGTGTTTTTCATGATTATTTGTTCTATCATATTTGCCGCATGATCGCAAAGGTCGCAGCAATCTTCTAAACTGTCATAGATAGCCTTGTGACCAATTAGAATCTTGGCATCAGTTTCATCCTGAAAGAGTTTGTATACCACTTCCGCATATTTTGCATCTGCTTCTTCTTCAATCTGTGTTATACTATCGAGGATATCCCTAAGCTTCTCAGGCTTTTTAAAATCTCTCAGTCGTGATACCGCCTCATATAGAGCATTTACACACTTATCTATAATTTTAGCCAGTTCTTCCACGCCCTTTGGTGCAACATTTACATGATACATATAGAACTCCTGCACCGCTTCATCTAATGAATCAGAAATGTCTTCTATAATCTGCGAAAGCCGTAGAATATCCTCCTGATCGATGGGTGTGATGAATTCAGCTGTAAGTTTGAGAATAATGCTGCGGTGCAATTGATCTGCTGCGTGCTCTATCTCATGCATTCTTTCACATTTAAAAGCTAGATTGAATGGTGAATAATTTTCAACCATATCTACAATAAGCTTTGATGCCTTTACACAGTATCCTGCCTGCTCCTCCACAAGCTTAAAATAATCATTCTTTATTTTCGCCATTTTGATACTCCTTTACGCGAACAACATTAAAAACAGTTTGGCCATGCCGTAGCCTAAAATTCCACATCCCGGGAATGTAAATATCCATGTCAGCACTAATTCCTTTACAATGGACCAGTTGACGTTGCTCAGCCTTCTCGCAGCACCTACCCCCATAATTGAAGTGGTCTTTGTATGTGTTGTGCTTACAGGGATTCCCGTTAGTGAAGACAAAAGCAGGCAGCAGGTTGCTGAAAAGTCCGCTGCAAAGCCTTGGTATGGCTTCAGTTTTACCATATCCATTCCAACGGATTTTATAATTCTGTATCCTCCTATGGACGTGCCAAGACCCATAACTACCGAACAAAGCACCATGAGCCATATGGGTACCACGAAGCTTGTTGCATTGCTCTGTCCATTGGCAAATGCTGCCCCAAGCAAAAATATTGCCATAAACTTCTGGCCGTCCTGGGCTCCGTGCATAAATGCCATTGCAGCTCCTCCGAAAATTTGTGCGCCTGAAAATAATCTTTCCGTTCTGACTCTATTTTTATTCCTGAAAATTAATACTGTTATTTTTGCTGAAATATATCCTAAAAAAAAGCCGAGCAATGTCGATAATATGATGCCATATATTACTTTCATCCATTCTTCGGGATTTATGCCTTGAAAGCTGTTCTGTATTGCTACAGCTGCCCCGGATATTCCTGCTATCAATGCATGGCTTTCACTGGTGGGGATTCCGAAATACCAGGCGGCAGTTGCCCATATTACTATAGCTGCCATGGCTGCGCACAATGCTATCAGTGATTTTTCTGCATCACCCCCGAAATCCACCATGTTGTATATAGTCATAGCTACTGATGCATTTATGACAGTCATGACAAATACTCCAAAGAAGTTTAATACTGCAGCCATTATAATTGCTTTACGTACACCAATTGCTCTTGTAGACACACATGTTGCAATGGCGTTTGGTGCGTCAGTCCAACCGTTTACCAATATCACACCCAAAGTTAGTATTGTCGAAATCATCAACATGGCATTCCCCTGCAGCTGCCCCATGAAATCTGCTATCGTCATCAATACCCCTCCTCGCAGAATTCTATTATTACTTATTATATCAATTTTCTTATAAAGAATTTGTTCATATATTATTATGGCAAAAAATGCAGCAAAAAACCCCGCTGATTTCAGCGGGGCTTGCAGTTTGTTGATATATTGTGTGAATTATACTAATTCTAAGAAAACAACTTCTGCGTTGTCGCCCTTTCTAGGTCCTAACTTTAGAATTCTTGTATATCCACCATTTCTTTCAGCATACTTAGGTGCGATTTCTTCGAACAGCTTTGTAACTACGTCTTCATCGAAAACATAAGCTAAAACCTGTCTTCTTGCGTGAAGATCACCGCGCTTTGCCAAAGTGATTAATTTTTCTGCTTCTCTTCTGGCTTCCTTT
Source organism: uncultured Clostridia bacterium (assembly GCA_945788655.1). Lineage (GTDB taxonomy): Bacteria > Bacillota > Clostridia > Peptostreptococcales > Anaerovoracaceae > Fimisoma. The sequence goes on from CALZMV010000001.1 coordinate 21,633, forward strand.
GCTCTGCAGTCAGTTGTCTGAATTCTGCCTTCTCTGAATAAATCAGTTACAAGGTTTCTTAACATTGACTTTCTGTGAGCAGAAGGTCTACCAAGTTTTCTGTATCCTGGCATTTATAGATTCTCCTTTCCTAGCGAATTAATCGTCGCTTGGTCTAAGACCAAGACCTAATTCTTCCAATTTAGCTTTTACTTCATCAAGAGATTTCTTTCCAAGGTTTCTAACCTTCATCATGTCATCTTCTGATTTCTGAGTAAGTTCTTCTACTGTGTTGATAGCTGCTCTCTTCAGGCAGTTGAAAGAACGAACTGAAAGCTCAAGTTCTTCAATAGTCATTTCAAGAGCCTTTTCCTTCTGGTCTTCTTCCTTCTCAACCATGATTTCCATGGAGCCGGTAGCATCAGTGAGCTGGATAAACAGGTTAAGGTGTTCCTGCATAATCTTAGCTCCGATGGACACGCCTTCGTCAGGAGTAATTGATCCGTCAGTCCAGATTTCAAGTACAAGTCTATCGTAGTCAGTAACCTGACCTACTCTGGTATTTTCTACTGTAAAATTAACCTTTCTTACAGGGGTGTAAATTGAGTCAACAGGAATAACTGAAATCGGTGTGCTTTCAGTCTTGTTCATCTCTGCCGGCACATAACCTCTGCCTCTTGCAAGATTGATTTCCATAACAAGAGTTGCGTTCTCTTCGAGAGTTGCGATGTGAAGATCAGGGTTGAAGATCTCCATGTCTGAGTCGCCGATAATATCAGCCGCAGTTACTTCCTTAGGACCTACTGCATTGATGATAACTCTCTTTGTGTTTTCGCCGTTTAATCTAACAGCAAGTTTCTTTAAGTTTAAGATGATTTCCGTAACATCTTCTTTGACGCCCGGTATAGTTGAAAACTCGTGAAGTACTCCGTCGATTTTTACTGATGTGACTGCTGCGCCCGGAAGTGAACTTAAAAGAATTCTTCTAAGTGCATTTCCCAGTGTTGTGCCATAGCCTCTTTCCAAAGGCTCTACTACGAATTTGCCGTAGTTTCCATCTTCATCAATATACTTATTGATTGTTGGTTTTTCGATTTCTATCACTCAAAAACCCTCCCTTTCATTCCAAGTTTCGCATTAACTTTCTATGCTACGCTACTATTTGGAATATAACTCGACGATTAAGTGCTCTGCAATTGGAGTATCGATATCTTCTCTTCTTGGCATAGCAACAACTTTACCTTCCAGCTTGTCAACGTCAACGCTCATCCATCCAGGAACAGTGATTGACATTTCTCTGATTTCCTTGAATTTAGGTGACTTCTGGCTCTTTTCCTTTACTGCGATAACGTCTCCGGCCTTAACTTCCATTGAAGGAATGTCTGCCTTCTTGCCGTTTACAGTGAAGTGTCCATGAGTAACAAGCTGACGAGCTTCTTTTCTTGATGCAGCAAAGCCAAGTCTGAATACTACATTGTCCAGTCTTGTTTCAAGTAAGATAAGAAGGTTTTCACCAGTCTTACCAGGCTTCTTTGCAGCCTTGTCGAATAAGTTTCTGAACTGAGTTTCCTGCATTCCGTAGAATCTCTTTGCTTTCTGCTTTTCTCTTAACTGATTGCCGTAGTCTGACTGTTTCTTTCTAGCCTGACCGTGCTGTCCAGGAGCGTAATTTCTTCTTTCAATAGCACATTTGCTGCTGTAGCATCTTTCGCCCTTTAAGAAAAGCTTCTGACCTTCTCTTCTGCATAATTTGCAGTTTGCATCTGTATATCTTGACATTTAAATTACTCCTCCTTTCCTAGACTCTTCTTCTCTTTGGCGGTCTGCAGCCGTTATGAGGGATTGGTGTGATATCTCTGATCATAGTGATTTCAAGTCCTGCAGTCTGAAGTGCTCTGATAGCAGCTTCTCTGCCGGAGCCAGGTCCCTTTACATAAACTTCTACAGTCTTAAGACCATGTTCCATTGCACCCTTAGCTGCTTCTTCAGCTGCCATCTGAGCTGCGAATGGAGTTGATTTTCTTGAACCCTTGAATCCAAGGGAACCTGCGGATGACCATGAAAGTGCATTTCCGCTCATATCTGTCAGAGTAACTAAAGTATTGTTAAAGGTGGACTGGATATGTGCCTGGCCTTTTTCAATATTCTTACGTTCTCTCTTCTTTTTTCTAACTGTTTTCTTTACAGTCTTAGCCATTACGTCCTACCTCCTTTACTTACCTGCTTTTTTCTTTCTGCCAACGGTCTTCTTCGGACCCTTGCGAGTTCTTGCATTTGTCTTAGTTTTCTGACCTCTTACAGGGAGACCTCTTCTGTGTCTGATTCCTCTGTATGAACCGATTTCCATAAGTCTCTTAATATTTAAGGAAACCTCTCTTCTCAGATCACCTTCTACGAGGTAGTCTTCGTCAATGATTTTTCTGATTTTACCAGCTTCATCTTCAGTCAGGTCCTTAACTCTTGTGTCAGGGTTAATGCCAGCCTTCTCTAAAATAGCTAATGAAGTTGGTCTGCCGATACCATAGATGTAGGTTAAACCGATTTCTACTCTTTTTTCTCTTGGTAAGTCAACACCGGCTATACGAGCCATATTTTTCTCCTTCCCCCATCTTCCGTCGCCTTTCCGGGAGCGATATAGACGGGATCACTTTATAATTAATTTGAAACAGCTTTTGAAGCGAGGGACCCGGTATTCCTCTCGCAAGCTGCATTATTGATTTAATAAATTAACCCTGTTTCTGCTTGTGCTTAGGATTTTCGCAGATAACCATTACTTTACCGTTTCTCTTGATTACTTTGCACTTTTCGCAGATAGGTTTTACGGAAGCTCTTACTTTCATTTTAATCCTCCTCTTCCCTACTTATCTCTCCAAATAATTCTTCCTCTTGTAAGGTCATACGGAGAAAGTTCTACCTTAACCTTATCTCCAGGGAGAATACGGATGTAATTCATTCTTATTTTGCCTGAAATGTGTGCAAGCACTTCAAAACCGTTGTCTAGTTTAACTTTAAACATCGCATTTGGCTGTGCGTCAACAACCGTTCCCATTGCTTCAATGACGTCTTTTTTCGCCATAAATACATCTCCTTTTCACATTACAAGGTAAGCAGCTCAGGCTCACCATCGGTTATTAGAACAGTATTTTCATAATGCGCAGACAAGCCGCCGTCTACAGTAACTGCGGTCCAGTCATCAAGAAGAACGTCCACTTCATAATCACCTTCTGTGATCATTGGCTCTATTGCCAGCGTCATTCCCTCCTGAATTCTAGGTCCCCTTCCGGGTCTGCCGTAATTTGGAATCTGCGGATCCTCGTGCATATCGTTTCCAATGCCGTGACCCACAAAGTCTCTTATAACTCCAAATCCTTCACCTTCAACTGTAGTCTGTATAGCATTTGAAATGTCAGAAATTCTATAGCCAACCTTCGCAAATTCAATTCCTTTGAAGAAGGCTTTTTCTGCAGTTTCTATTAAATGCTTCGCTTTATCGCTTATCTTACCTACGGCATAGGTTCTGGCTGCATCAGCCATATAACCCTGATTGTCGACAACAAGGTCAATGCTGACTATGTCTCCTTCCACAAGGATTCTATCCTTTGTGGGAATGCCATGAACCACCTCATCGTTTACAGAAACGCACACGCTTGCGGGATATCCGCAGTAGCCTTTTTCTGCAGCTATCATTCCGAAATCCTTAACTCTTCTCTCAACAAAGCTGTCAATATCCAGCGTGGATATTCCTGGCTTTATCACATCGTTAAGTTCTCTTAAAATGAGACTTGTAACCTTACCGGCTTCGCGCATCAACTCAATTTCCTGTCTTGATTTGATGATGATCATATTATTCACCTAAAGCGTTTACGATGTCTGCAAATACATTATCCAGGCCAGTTGCACCGTCAATATGAGCAATGTTGCCAGCCTTTTCGTAATATTCGATTAAAGGCATTGTCTGTGCTTCGTAGACTTCGATTCTGTTTGCTACGGTTTCTGCATTGTCGTCGGCTCTCTGAATCAGAGTTCCGCCGCATACATCACAGATTCCTTCCTGCTTAGGAGGAATATTTACAACATGATAGCTGGCACCGCATGCTTTGCATACGCGTCTGCCTGTTAATCTTGTCATTAATTCTTCCTTTTCAACAGCGATGTCCAGCACCTTATCTATTTTAGAATCGTGTGCAGCTAAGAATTCATCCAGTTTTTCTGCCTGATAAACAGTTCTTGGAAAACCATCCAGTAAGAAACCGTTTTTACAGTCATCTGCAAGAAGTCTTGTTGTTGCAATTTCAATTACTAAATCGTCTGGAACAAGTTCGCCCTTATTCATGTATTCCTGAGCTTTCTTGCCGAGCTCTGTTCCATTTTTGATATTTTCTCTGAAGATATCGCCTGTGGAAATGTGTGGAATATTGTATTTTTCTACTATTCTTACCGCCTGGGTACCCTTGCCGGCACCTGGAGGTCCTAAAAGTATAGTTCTAAGCATTTTTCTAAATCCTCCTATTTAAGAAATCCCTGATAATTTCTCATCAGCATCTGATTTTCAAGAGCTCTTACAGTTTCAAGTGCAACACCTACTGCGATTAACAGTGATGTACCACCGAAATGAATATTTAATGGAGTTAAAACGCTTACTACAGTTGGTAATGTAGCAACTAAAGCAAGGAAAATAGCCCCTACAACAGTAATTCTTGACATTACTTTCTGTAAATATTCTTCAGTAGCCTTACCAGGTCTAATTCCCTGGATAGAACCACCATTTGCTTTCATGTTGTTTGCTATATCTTTTGGGTTGAATGAAATACCCGCATAGAAGTAAGTAAACGCGATAATAAGCACGATGTTAAGTACACCGTAAATCCATACTCCAGGGTTACCAGCCGGTGATAACCACTTTGTTACAAACTCAGTAAAACCTGAATTTGGGAAGAAGTATGTGATTGTTAGTGGGAACTGAAGTAATGATAATGCAAAGATGATTGGAATAACACCAGTCTGGTTAACCTTGATAGGAATATGTGTTGACTGACCGCCGTACATCTTTCTTCCTACAACTCTCTTAGCATAATTTACAGGAATCTTTCTCTGTCCTTCCTGAATAAGAACTACACCTGCAATTACTAAAACTCCAACTACAACAAAGATTATTAATGTAATAACGGAAATTGTTCCGTCTGATACACTTACAAACAAGCTACGAATTCCACTTGGGATTCTAGCAACGATGCCGGCGAAGATTAACAGAGAAATACCATTACCTACGCCCTTTTCGTTAATCTGCTCTCCTAACCACATTAGGAATGCTGTACCTGCTGTTAAAACAAGTACAATTACGATGATTGAAAATGCACTTCTGTCAACAATTGCTCTTCTGAACAGACCAACGGTTAAGCCGATTGCCTGTACCAGCCCCAGAACAACTGTCAGATAACGAGTAATCTGCGCCATTTTCTTTCGACCTTCTGTTCCCTCTTCAGCTAATCTCTGGAAGTAAGGGAAAGCGATGGTGAGCAGTTGAACAATAATTGATGCTGTGATGTATGGTGTAATACTCAAAGCGAAAATTGTCAAGTTACTGAACGAACCACCGGAAAACAGGTCGAATAATTCGAAAAGACCTGCATCTCCAGTGAACATTTCAGCTAATACTGCTCTGTTGATTCCAGGTACCGGAATACATGATCCGATACGGAATACAACTAGCATCAGCAAAGTGAAAATCATCTTTGATCTAATTTCAGCAACTTTCCACGCCTGAGCGATGGTTTTAAGCATGCCCATTAGATCACCTCAGCCTTTCCTCCTGCAGCTTCAATCTTTTCAACAGCAGTCTTACTAAACTTTTCAGCCTTAATTGTTAATGCAACATTTAAGGTTCCTTCGCCTAAAATCTTAACGCCGTCTTTAACCTGCTTAACGATTCCTTTTTCTTCAAGAAGAGCCTGAGTAACTTCAGTTCCTGCTGCGAATACGTTTAATTCTTCAACGTTAACGATAGCATATTCTTTTGCCCACTTGTTGTGGAAGCCTCTCTTAGGTAATCTTCTGTATAAAGGCATCTGACCACCTTCGAAGCCTAATCTAACGCCGCCACCAGATCTTGAGTTCTGACCATTCATACCTCTACCAGCAGTTTTACCCTGTCCAGTAGCAGTACCGCGACCTTTTCTCTTAGGTGCCTTAGTAGCACCCTGTGGTGCTTTTAATTCATGTAATCTCATCCTTGGCACCTCCTTAAATTTCTTCAACTTTTACAAGGTGTGAAACTTTTGCGATAGCTCCGCGTGTTGCAGGAGTGTCGGCAAGTTCTACAGTCTTGTTTAATTTCTTCAATCCTAACGCTTCAACAACTGCTCTCTGCTTAGGGGAAGCGCCAATTGTGCTTTTTGTTAAAGTAATCTTTACCATTTTTGCCATTTTTCGTTTCCTCCTAACCTAAGATTTCTTCCTTAGTCTTTCCTCTAAGTTTTGCAACCTTTTCTACAGTCATCATAGTCTTAAGACCTTCGATTGTAGCATAAGCCATGTTGCATGTGTTGTTGGAGCCGATGGATTTAGCTCTAACGTCTTTGATACCAGCAGCTTCAAGTACTGTACGTACAGATGAACCTGCGATAACTCCTGTACCCTGTGCAGCAGGCATAATCAGAACTCTTCCAGCTCCGAAAACACCAAGGTTTCTGTGTGGTACAGTTGTTCCTACTGTTGGAACATATATTAAATTCTTCTTTGCATCTTCTTCAGCTTTTCTTACAGCTTCAGGGATTTCAATTGACTTACCAAGGCCAACACCTACGTAACCATTGCCGTCACCAACAACTACTGTTACGCTGAATCTCATGTTTCTGCCGCCCTTAACTGTCTTTGAAACTCTTCTGATGTCAACGATAGTTGACTTTAAGTCCAGCTTGGATGCATCAACGATATTACGCATTCCTTTTTCCTCCTGTTAGAATTTTAATCCGCCTTCACGAGCGCCATCTGCTAATTCTGCAACTCTTCCGTGGTATAAGAAACCGCCTCTATCGAAGCAAACTTCTTCAATACCCTTAGCAACAGCCTTCTTAGCAAGAGCTGCGCCTACCTTCTTTGCTGCTTCCTTGTTTCCACCATAACCGATTTCTGCCTTTAAGTCTTTGTCAAGAGATGATGCGGAAACTAAAGTTACTCCGTTAACGTCATCGATGATCTGTGCAGAAATATTCTTGCTGGATCTGAAAACGCAAAGTCTTGGTCTTTCAGGAGTTCCATAAAGATTTTTTCTTACTCTTTCGTGTCTTTTAACACGCTTGTCGTTTCTGCTTACTTTAGCCATTTCACTTCACTCCTTTCCTACTTACCAGTCTTGCCTTCTTTTCTGCGGATAACTTCATCAACATACTTGATACCCTTACCCTTATAAGGTTCAGGCTTTCTCCATGCTCTGATGTTTGCCGCATAGTTTCCAACAAGTGCCTTATCGATACCCTTTACAACAACTTCTGTTGCGGAAGGAACTTCAGTTGTGATTCCTTCTGGGTCTTCAAGTTCTACAGGATGTGAATATCCAAGGCTTAACACTAATGTCTTACCTTTCTTTTCAGCCTTATAACCAACACCTACAAGCTGCATCTTCTTTTCGAAGCCTGCTGTAACGCCTGTAATCATGTTAGCAATTAATGTTCTAGCAAGTCCGTGCTGAGCTCTGTGATCTCTGTGATCTGATTCTCTGGAAACGTTTACAACGCCTTCAGCTACTTCAACTGTGATTAACTTGCTGATTTCTTGTTCTAACTGTCCCTTAGGTCCTTTAACAGTAACTACATTGTTTGCATCTACTGTTACTTCTACGCCGGCAGGAACAACTACAGGTTTTCTACCAATTCTTGACATTTATCTGTTCCTCCTACCATACATAACAAATTACTTCGCCGCCAACTCCAAGCTTTCTTGCTTCCTTGTCGCTGATTACTCCGTGAGAAGTGGAGATAATTGCGATACCAAGTCCGCCTAAAACTCTTGGAACTTCGCCGGCTTTTGCATATTTTCTTAAACCAGGCTTTGAGATCTTCTTGATTCCAGTGATTACTCTTTCCTTGTTAGCACCGTACTTCATTGTGACCTTAATCATGCCCTGTTTATTATCATCTATTACTTCGAAATCCTCAATGTAGCCTTCTTCTTTTAAAATTCCTGCGATTGCCTTCTTCATGTTGGATGCTGGAATTTCAACAGTTTCATGACCTACAGTATTGGCATTTCTGATTCTAGTTAGCATATCTGCTATAGGATCTGTCATTGTCATTACAGTATTTCTCCTTTCATTAAATTACCAGCTTGCTTTTCTTACGCCAGGAATTTCACCCTTGTAAGCAAGCTCTCTGAAGCAAATACGGCAAATACCGTATTTTCTTAATACAGCATGAGGTCTTCCGCAAAGTCTGCATCTAGTATATGCACGTGTTGAGTATTTAGGTTTTCTCTGCTGTTTAACCTTGAGAGATGTTTTTGCCATGATTCCCTCCTATTATTTTTCAAACGGCATACCAAGAAGTTCAAGTAATGCCTGAGCTTCTTCGTCAGTCTTAGCCGTAGTAGTAAATACAATGTTCATACCTTTGATTGTATCAACCTGATCATAGTTGATTTCTGGGAAGATTAACTGTTCCTTGATACCCATAGAATAGTTTCCTCTGCCGTCAAAAGAGTTCTTGCTAACACCCTTAAAGTCTCTTACTCTTGGAAGGGAGATGTTGAAAAGTTTGTCAACAAATTCGTACATGTTGTCTCCTCTAAGAGTAACCTTTGCACCTACAGGCATTCCCTGTCTAACCTTGAAGTTAGCGATGGACTTTTTAGCCTTAGTAACAACCGGTCTCTGTCCGCTGATTAAAGCCATTTCTTCAACTGCGGATTCTATAACTTTAGCATTGTCCTTAGCTTCGCCAAGACCCATGTTAATAGTTACTTTTTCTAATTTTGGAACTTCCATTACATTCTTGTACTGGAATTTTTCTTTTAATTCAACGAAAACTTTTTCGTCGTACATTGTTCTTAATCTTGCTGTCAAAGTTTTCTCCTCCTTTCCTAGTCGATTACAGCGCCAGTCTTCTTGGACACTCTTACTTTCTTTCCGTTTTCGATCTTGTAGCCAACTCTTGTTGCTTCCTTACCGTCAAAAAGCATTACGTTGGAAGCATCGATAGGTCCTTCCATATGCTTGATTTCAGCAGGTGATTTCTGAGTAGCCTTAGCATGCTTAGTCTGCATGTTAACGCCTTCTACAACAACCTTGTTTTCTTTTGGCATAGCCTTAAGAACTTTTCCGGATTTGCCTTTATCTTTACCAGTGATTACTACCACTGTGTCGCCTTTCTTAATACGCATCCTTGTTCACCTCCTACAGTACTTCCGGTGCCAATGACACGATCTTCATGAAGCCCTTTTCTCTGAGCTCTCTAGCAACCGGTCCGAAGATACGAGTTCCAACCGGGTTCTTGTCTTCTTTATCTTTAATGATAACTGCAGCGTTCTGGTCAAACTTTACATAGCTTCCGTCAGCTCTTCTGGCACCATGCTTAGTTCTAACTACTACAGCCTTAACTACGTCGCCTTTTTTAACAACGCCGCCTGGTGTTGCTTCTTTAACCGCGCAAACGATTACATCTCCGATGTTCGCATACTGACGGGAAGTACCGCCGAGGATACGAATGCAAAGGAGTTCTTTTGCACCTGAATTGTCAGCAACTCTTAATCTTGTTTCTGTCTGAATCATGATCTGGTGCCTCCTTATTTAACCTTTTCTATGATGTTCACAAGTCTCCATCTCTTGTCCTTGGACAGAGGTCTTGTTTCCATAATTCTAACCTTATCGCCAATCTGGCATTCGTTGTTTTCATCGTGAGCCTTTACCTTCTTGGTTCTCTTTACGGCCTTACCATAAAGGGAATGTCTTACGAAGTCTTCGATTGCAACAACTACAGTCTTATCCATCTTATCGGATACTACTACACCGACCTTAGTCTTTCTTCTGTTTCTTTCAACTGTCATATTACATCCTCCTTTCTATTAAGCCTGAACCTTTGCAAGCTCTTTTTCTCTGATGATAGTTTTAACTCTTGCGATGTCTCTCTTTAATTCTCTCATCTTAACAGGGTTTTCTAACTGTCCTGTAACATGCTGGAATCTTAAGTTGAAAAGCTCTTTCTTCATCTTGTCGAGTTCAGTGTTTAATTCAACTTCTGTAAGTTCTCTCATTTTCTTTAATTCCATTATGCTTCACCACCCTTTGCTTCTTTTTCCTTGATGGCAAATTTGCACTTAACCGGCAGCTTATGTGAAGCAAGTCTCATAGCTTCTCTTGCTTTTTCTTCAGAAACGCCTTCGATCTCGAACATAACTCTGCCCGGCTTAACTACTGCTACCCAGTACTCAGGAGCACCTTTACCGGAACCCATACGTACTTCAGCAGGTTTCTTGGTTACTGACTTGTGCGGGAAAATCTTGATATATACTTTACCACCTCTTTTGATGGAACGGGTCATAGCGATTCGAGCCGCTTCAATCTGATTCGAGGTGATCCATCCACATTCCTGTGCAACTAATCCGTAGGAACCGTAAGTAATCGTGTTTCCCTTCGTTGCAACGCCTTTCATTCTTCCTCTGTGAACTCTTCTACGTTTAACGCGCTTTGGCATTAACATGGCTTAGTTCCTCCTTTCCATACTATTATTCTTCAGTTTCTACAGCAGTTTCTGGTGCTGCTTCAACCTGTGGTTCTACTTTTGGAGTTTTTCTTACTCTTGGGTTTACAGCCTTCGGAGCTTCTGCTCTTTCGTTTCTGTTTCTTCCCTGACGTTCACGTCTTTCTCCGTTGTTACGTCTGTCACGTCTTTCACCGTTCTTAGGTCTTCTTTCTCTCTTTTCGCGCTTTTCTTCACGAATTGCACTCTTCAGACCCTTGTCAAGAACTTCACCGTGGTTAATCCAAACCTTAACACCGATTTTACCGTAAGTTGTATCTGCTTCAGCAAAACCATAGTCGATATCAGCTCTTAATGTATGAAGAGGAACATTGCCTTCGCTGTAGCTTTCGCTTCTAGCGATTTCTGCTCCGCCAAGTCTACCGGATACTGTGATTTTGATACCCTTTGCGTTAGCTTTCATTGTTCTGCCGATTGCCTGTTTCATAGCTCTTCTGAAAGTAACACGTCTTTCTAAAGCCTGAGCAACTGACTCTGCAGTAAGCTGTGCATCAAGTTCAGCTCTTCTTACTTCTTCAATTGAAATTTCAACTTCCTTGCCGGTCATCTTTACTAAGTCCTTCTTAAGAACTTCGATTCCGTCTCCGGATCTTCCAATTACCATTCCTGGCTTAGCAGTCAGAATGATAACTCTAATCTTGCTTTCTGAAGCTCTTTCGATAAGAACTTTAGATACGCCAGCTACATATAATTTTTTCTTTACATATGTTCTTACTTTATTATCTTCAGCAAGGAAATCTGCAAAGTTTTTCTTATCTCCATACCACTTGGAGTCCCAGTCTTTGATAACGCCCACTCTCAAACCATGTGGACTAACTTTCTGACCCATTAGTGAACCTCCTTATTCTTTTTCTTTAAGAGTAACGCCAACGTGGCTGCTTCTCTTTAAGATAATTGATGCTCTACCCTGAGAACCAGCTCTCCATCTCTTCATTGTAGGACCCTGGTTAGCGTAGATTTCTGCAACGTATAAATTGTCTGGATTCATATCGAAATTGTTTTCAGCGTTTGCTGCAGCTGACATAACAACTTTTTCTACGATTTCAGCACCCTTACCAGGTGTGAACTTTAAGATAGTTAATGCCTCATTTAAGTCTTTGCCTCTTACTAGGTCTGTAACAGGTTTTAGCTTGATAGGAGACATTCTAACATATTTAGCAACTGCTTTTGCTTCCATTTTTATTATCTCCTTTCTTATCTCTTAACCTTTGAAGACTTGTCTGCTGCATGTCCTCTGTAGTTTCTTGTTGGAGCAAATTCTCCAAGTCTGTGTCCTACCATATCTTCTGTGATATAAACAGGAACGTGTTTCTTACCATCGTGTACTGCGATAGTGTGTCCCACCATCTGTGGGAATATTGTAGATGGTCTTGACCATGTTTTAATAACTTTCTTTTCGTTAGCTGCGTTCATTTCATCAATGGCTTTAAGCAGCTTCGCATTCACGAAAGGGCCTTTTTTAAGTGATCTACCCATTACTGTTGCTCCTTCCTATTATTTTTCGTTTCTTCTCTTTACGATATACTGATTAGAAGCTTTGTTCTTCTTTCTTGTCTTGTAACCAAGTGCAGGTTTACCCCATGGAGTAACCGGACCCTTACGTCCGATAGGTGCTCTACCTTCACCACCACCGTGTGGGTGATCGTTAGGGTTCATTACGGAACCTCTTACTGTAGGTCTAACGCCCATGTGTCTCTTTCTACCTGCCTTACCAATCTGGATATTAGCGTGGTCTGCATTACCAACTTCACCGATTGTAGCTCTGCACTGCATGCTAACTTTTCTTACTTCTCCGGAAGGAAGTCTTACCTGAGCGTAATCTCCTTCTTTAGCCATTAACTGAGCTCCGTTACCAGCGGATCTAGCTAACTGACCACCCTTACCAGGCTTTAATTCCACGTTGTGGATAATTGTACCAACTGGAATATTAGCGATTGGAAGAGCGTTTCCTACCATGATGTCCGCATCTGGACCGGATTCGATTTTGTATCCAACCTTTAACTTGTTTGGAGCCAGGATGTATCTCTTTTCACCATCAGCATAAACAAGTAAAGCGATATTAGCACTTCTGTTTGGATCGTATTCGATAGTTTTAACAACTGCAGGAATACCATCCTTGTTTCTCTTGAAGTCAATAATTCTGTATTTTGGTCTTGTGCCGCCACCTTTATGTCTTACAGTGATCTTACCTCTGTTATTTCTACCTGAATGTTTCTTAAGAGTAACAGTCAGTGATTTTTCAGGAGTTGATGTTGTAATTTCTTCAAAAGTGGAAACAGTCATTCCTCTAAGACCTGGAGTAGTTGGATTGTATTTTCTAATTCCCATTGTTTGCTACCTCCTAATTATAGTCCCTGGAAGAATTCAATCTCTTTGCTCTTTTCAGTAAGAGTAACGATTGCTTTCTTGTAAGCAGCTGTTCTGCCTACATATCTTCCCATTCTTTTAACTTTTCCATCGTAGTTCATGATGTTTACTCTAGCAACTTCTACGCCGAAAATTTCTTCTACAGCAAGTTTAACCTGAGTTTTGTTAGCGTCTGTTGCAACTTTGAACGTGTACTTCTTATCAGCAGCTACGTCCATAGACTGTTCTGAAATAACAGGTTCCAGAATGATATCATATGCTGTTCTCATTATAAGTACACCTCCTCAATTTTCTTTACTGCTTCCTGAGTTACGATGAAGCTTTCGTGGTTAACGATTTCGTAAACGTTCATTGTGTTTACTAAAGCTGTTCTAACTCCAGGGATGTTAGCTGCGGATCTAACAACTGTTTCGTCCTTTTCAGCCATTACGATTAAAGCTTTCTTTCCAGCCTTAACATTTTCTAACACCTTGATCATTTCTTTTGTCTTTGGTGCTTCGAATTTTAATTCGTCTAAAACGATGATTTCCTTTTCTGCTACCTTTGAAGAAAGAGCTGACTTCATTGCAAGTCTTCTTAACTTCTTAGGAAGTGTGTATCTATAATCTCTTGGCTTTGGTGCGAATACGATACCACCACCGATCTGTGAAGGGTCAGTGGAATGTCCCTGTCTGTGGCGACCAGTACCTTTCTGTCTGAAAGGCTTTCTACCGCCCCCTCTGACTTCGCCTCTAGTCTTTGCTGACTGAGTGCCCTGTCTCTGGTTTGCCAAGTAATTTTTTACTACTGCATGAACTGCATATTCATTTGGAGTGATACCGAAGATTTCGTCTTTTAATTCGATTACTCCAGCTTCAGCTCCTGCCATGTTTAGCATTGTTACTTTTGCCATTTTAGCTTCCTCCTTTCTAAAGATCCTCTATTACTGACCTTTAACTGCATACTGGATTCTTACTAAGCCGCCCTTGTTTCCAGGAACTGCGCCCTTAACCAGCATTAGGTTTCTGTCTTCGATAACTTTAACTAAAACCAGGTTCTGAACAGTAACTGTATCTCTACCCATTCTACCAGGTCCTTTGTTACCCTTGAATACTCTTGAAGGGTAAGTACCTGCTGCTAACGCACCTGCAAGTCTCTTATGCTTTGAACCGTGGGACATAGGACCTCTGTGGTGTCCGTGTCTCTTGATGTTACCCTGAGTACCCTTACCTTTGGATACGCCTGTAACGTCGATTTTCTTTCCTGCTTCGAAATCAGCAACTGTGATTACCTGTCCTACTTCGTAAGCTTCGCCTTCTTCAGTTCTGAATTCAGCTAAGTACTTCTTAGTAACCACTCCAGCTTTTTCAAAGTGACCTGTAAGAGGTTTGTTAACTCTCTGTGGCTTCTGATCTTCAAAGCCAACCTGTACTGCATTGTATCCGTCAGTTTCAACTGTCTTAACCTGAGTTACAACTTCTGGACCTGCTTCGATAACTGTTACAGGAATAACGTTTCCTGCTTCATCGAAGATCTGGGTCATTCCCAGCTTCTTACCTAAGATTGCTTTCATTATTTTTCCTCCATATTCTTACATTGGAACTCTCTGGTTTGGATTTTTCGTCTCAGCTGACACAGGATGCCGAGATGCTGTCCCTCACATGCGTTCTTACTAAGGGAGATTCCCTTACTTGTTTAATCCCGCTTTATATTAAAGCTTGATTTCGATGTCTACACCAGCAGGTAAATCTAACTTTGTTAGAGCATCTGTTGTCTTAAGTGTAGCATTTGTGATGTCAATCAGTCTCTTGTGAGTTCTCTGTTCGAACTGTTCTCTGCTGTCTTTGTATTTGTGTACAGCTCTTAAGATTGTGATGACTTCTTTTTCTGTAGGAAGCGGAATTGGGCCGGAAACATCTGCGCCTGTCTTCTTAGCTGTCTCTACAATTTTGGCTGCTGACTGATCTAGTAAAGCGTGGTCATAAGCCTTCAGTTTGATTCTGATTTTCTGTAATTCGCTCATTTTTTCCTCCATTTAATTTTTTGTACTGTTTTCGCTATGCTTGTACAAGGGGTTCAAATGCCTTGATTTCAACGTGTACAGTGGAATTGCTTGCTTCGTACACGCTACCGTGTGTGTTCTTTTTTGCACTCACAGTAAAAAACAGGCGAATCCCTTCGCCCCCATCAAGTAGGGACTTACTCGGCGGAAATTACCTGATAGCTCAGCAACTTCCCGCTTCATCGCCATTTTCACAAGCTATTAAAGTATATACTATATATCAAACTATTGCAAGCTTTTTTTGAAATTTTTTTGGGCAATTTTTTAGCTTTTTTGCAGGAAAAAATCGTGTGTTTTCAATGCTTTTATGGCTTATTTGCTATACACTCTCTCTGGCGTTCTTTTATTTTTTCTCTTTCTCATGAGGCCAAATAAAAAGGAGACCGCAAATTTTGCCGTGA
>CALZMV010000002.1 GCA_945788655.1 uncultured Clostridia bacterium
AATTATCTCTTTGATAGTTTCGATTAACGCTTTGAGAAGTGCCAACCGTTGAAAATACTGGGTTTTCTCTGAGGTTGTTACATGTTTGTTACATGCGGAGAATCTCGTTCTTTCTCTATCTCTTTGCATTTCATAATTGTACGTAATGCCAACAGTAGGACCAGATTGTGCAAAACAAAGTCAATCATCGCACTATTCATATCTTCCAAATAATTGCTATTCACAGCAAAATATCTAAGGAGAATTAAGTATACAACAATTTCGGTTAAAATATATAGTTTTGAGAACCATACTTTTAAATCTAGTCTACTTATAAGGACTATCGCACATTTATACACCAAAAAAGAACAAAATATAATATGAAACAAGTTTTCATTCTCCAAATTCTCCTGTTTTCCAAAAGTCTCCATAATCGTTACTCCGAGAAGTAAACATGATATAGGAAATGCAATCAGATATCTTTTCGTCATATTAACTCCAGCTATAAACTTCATACTTACTATAACCTGGGAAATATTTTTTCGCTAATTTTATCGCTAAAGTCTTGTTTTTATTTG
Organism: uncultured Clostridia bacterium; assembly: GCA_945788655.1. Taxonomy (GTDB): domain Bacteria; phylum Bacillota; class Clostridia; order Peptostreptococcales; family Anaerovoracaceae; genus Fimisoma. Next base: position 558 of record CALZMV010000002.1, read on the forward strand.
CTATGCTATTTGATGCATAATAGTCCCCTTCATAATCGGTATGAATTGAACTTCCATCCATCGTAAATACATATTTGGATCCTTCTATCTTTTGACTCGATGTGCCTCCTTCCGCACGCCAAGTCATTACCGTTTGTGTTGCTTTAACATATTTTGTTCCAATTATAAAATTGATTGCAGATTCTAGAACACCTAATTGGTCTAAAATTTCTAGAGTTAACGGAATGGCTATATTGCTAGTTAACAAAAATAAAGATGCAAGTCGAGCCGCCAATGCTGTTTGATCCTTATATTTTCCCTTTATATCATATCTTGTATTAAAAGAATCCTTAGAATATTGGATCTTTAAGTAACTTGGTCCATATTTGAAAGTTTCCCCTTGTGTGACTCTATAAAGCAAATATCCAACCTTTCCAGCAGAAACATAACTTGTTGTTGCTAATGGTAAAGCTGATTCCGCGTTCGAGGTAGTCATTACTTGAACATTTGCGTAAGATTCCTCGGTAACAACATTCTTGATGTAATCCGTATGAATATTAATCATTTTATCTCTATCCACATACGAAGATGAAAGTATTTCTCCATTCTTTATCATGTAAAAGCATGCATCTCCATTCGAGTAATCTTCACCTCTTAAAACCACTTTACCATTCGCATTATCAGATATTGTAGCCTCCACAGAATTTATAACATTACTATTTGCTGAAAGTGACACCTTATTTCCAATTGACGCAAAAGTTACAGACTGTGTTGCCAAAAACACAGTAAAAATTAATACACAACTCGTTAATCTTTTCAATAGTTTCATAAAAATTCTCCTTTCTAGAATAAACACTATCGATACAATCATAGAACATGTCCGTTTCAATACAACTTCTTGCCAAAATTCCTCCTTTCATCACTCTTCCCATAAATATTAATAGGTGGCACTTGCCGACTTTCCAGTAAGTGTTTCCACCAAAGCTCCTGACTTGTATACCTTCAGAGTATATTCAATGTGATATTCCCCCTTTGAGGTCAACGTCTTTGAATCACTCAATTTAAATTTTCCTGACGACTGGTACATATTTCCTCTTGTAGTTTTAGTTGTCACGCCAGTGCTCGTCCTCACGAGTTTTATTGTCGCTTCAATATATCCTATGCTCGTACTACTTTTAGGAATCACTGTTACAGAATAATCTGCTACGCCGGCAGAAATAGCAATTTGAGGAGTTACACTTCTAGTGGTAACATATCGCAACTCAATTTCGTCTCCTTCCTTTGGTAGCTGTTCAGGAATTGCAGCAAAAGAAAAGCTGTAAGTACTGTTAATCAAAATCAGAATGAGCCCTAATAGTAATATTCTTTTCATATATATCGTCCTTTCTTAACCTCTTTATACTTATAACGGAATAAATTCCCAAATATGGACAATTTATTTAAAATAAAAGAAAAGATCTTATCTTTGTTCATCAGATAAGACCTCTCAAATATTCTATATCAGATTTTCAACAATCTGCTCCATCTCAGACTCAGACAAATTGCCTTGTATTACAATATATACCTGGTTTTTGACAAGCAAGCATACCTTTCCTCTATCCTCATAGGAAAAGACTTTAACTTCTACTCCCCCAATCGTTTTGACATAACGCTCACAATTTTCATTGTCAATATTCATGGTTGTTTCTTTTGATTTATACTGATTAATATATAGGTATTCGTCTGCAACATTTACATAAACAGCTTCACAAGACACATTCGCAAACTGCTCTGTCTTCACATATGTATAGCCTTTGGGAACGTATGTGATTTCTAGGAAATCTTTATCTTTTAGATTATTTCCCTGCAAATTCACAGTAACCTCGCTATGGTCACCGCTTTCAACAAAAGAGAATGTCGGTAACGGAATATCAAAAGTCTTTGCACTGATGACAGCAAGCGCCATTAACATCGCAAGAATCAGAATTGCTACGGTTATCTTTCTCAACCTCGGTCTACAAGAAATCTGTCCTATTCCTTTTGCAGTCTCTGGTAGAAAACCTTCGACATAGTCAATGCGTGCCTGGTATACCATCTTCCCGTACTCCCGGAAAAGCTTACGTATTTTTATTTTACGTTGTATCTTCCTTAACAGTCCCATTATCTTTTCCTACCTGACTTCATTTTCTAAAAGCAGCGCAAGCTTTTTCTCCGCACGCTGCAATCTTTTATTCACATAATCTGAACTTTTGTCTAGCATTTTTCCGATTTCTCTTGCATTATATCCCGCTCCATATTTATAACAGAGAATATCCCTGTCTAGAAAATCCAGCTTGTTCATGGCATTTACCAGGCTTTCGCTGAATCCAAATTCATCAGCAAATGCTTGAACATCGGGAACCCCTTCTATATTGCATAACGAATTTTCTTCCGAAAAATGTATAACAACTTCATTTTCCCAGTCAGTTTTTCGTTTTCTGTACACGTCAATGGCTGCATTTCTGGCAACCGTATAAACAAAGTGATGACAACCCTTTTCATCAAGACATTCCAGTTTATCCCGACTCTTAGACAATTTTGCCATCGCTTCCTGCAATGCATCTTCGCTATACTGAGGATCTTTCAAAATAGAGTATGCAAGATTGGTTATCATCTCTTTGTATTTCAGGAATATTTCATCGAACGTTTCATAGATTATTTGTAAAATTGAAAAAAACATTTCTTATTACCTGCATTCTTCAAAATCATTATCGTTATTATATCTGATGCCCAAGATATTGTCTATAAAAACAAAAACCCCTGCAATTGCAAGGGTTTTGAATCTTTTTGAAAGTCGAAATTCGATAATCGAAATTATCTCTTTGATAGCTTCGATTAACGCTTGGAGAAGTTCCAACCGTTGAAAACACTGGGTTTTCGAAGGGATTGTTACATATGTGTTACATGCGGAAACATATATTAACCCTGTCAACCGATTTTGATTATTCTGTGCTTAGTTATTCTTTCGACTATTTACACTAATATTTCTAACACGCAACATATATTTCAACCTATACCTTTAGCGTACACTATGAGGAATATTGTATAACAAAAATTCACGATATGCCTGCTCATCTAATTCCATTTGAAAAAAACCTTCATGCGCACATACTTTCATCCATACAATCTTATTTTCATCTGCAAATGCGATATCCTCAAATTCGTATTCGCCGACTAAAATAGGTGTGGAAAATATATTATCTCTAACGGTTTCTAGTTCTAGCATATGTTTATTAAAAAAACATATATCCCATATCCCCGGAAACGTAACGTAAGAACCAATTGATATAATCGACGAGTCTAAGCCGTAAGAAATCAAATCTTTTTTAAATGCTCCACTACCTTCCTTGTAGTTATGTAAATAAGAGTTTACAACGGCAAGATCCTCTTTTGTAGTTTTAACAATTAATTTTTCAAGTTCAGCTTTATTCTTGAAACCTTCACGTTTTATCGCTTTTAAACTAAGCGTTTCTGCTTGCTTTAATTGTTTTTCCCCCCGGAGACTTATTTCATTACTTTTTTCCATTACTGCCATCCGAAGAGCCTCCACATCTTCTACTTGGTTAGCGCGTTTAGATAAGACTATATGCTCACAATGATTCCAGCAAAAATCATATAATTTATGAGAAAGATCTTTTCCATAATGGATGTTCATATTTACGATATGCTTCATGATAGCACCCCTATTCATAATCAGAAATTAAGGATAAAAGTGAAAGATATGAATTCCCCGCATATTGATTTAATGCTGGCAACACTAAAATTTTATTACTTCGATATTTTCTATCGTTTTCTCCCCACTCAATGCGCGGGTCTGTTCCACTTCCAATTGCTTTTTCATAACCAGCGGGATAATCATAAGTATTCAACTGATTGTTATAGCTCGCATAAACCTTAATGGTAGGATAATTTGCATCTATCCACTTTTCTAATTCTTTGTTCTTACGTTTTCCACTTAAACTAACGTTAACATATTTTATCCCATTCACTTTCATCCAATTTAAGCCATCTATAATGGTTTCTGTTCGAATTTTTTCTTGTTCTTCAGCATTATAATAATATATTTCCGCCTCTTGATTCAAGTCTCTAAGGAATTTTATCATTTCATCACCATGCGTGTGTGCTTCTTTTGAAAAAGTTACATTTTCAGCCGAGATTATATCTAAATCCTTCGATGATTTTGACAAATCAGAATCTATTATCCCTATTTTCATTTCATCATTTAGTGAAAATGCAATCTTGTAATTCCAAACAAGAAGGAAAATAATTGTAAGCACCAATATGCACATAACGTAGATAATTTTTCTTTTCATACCGCACTTATCCTATATTGCCTCCCCATAAGGTTCCCATTTGTCCAGTACCATAAAAAGAATGTGGTCTTGTACCACTAATTTTAGGATGATAGTGTCTATAATATCTTCCGTAAGTCTTTCCAGAATTATGAATTTCACTTCCTACGGCAACATGACCAGCTTTAGAAATTACAGCTTTTGCAGTTGTAGCTGTGAAAGAATATACATTATTAGTTTTCTTTGCATTAATATAGTTTGCAGCCGCAGTAATTTTCATCCCCTTATGGTGTAAAAAAACATCACTGTCGCCGTTAGCTTTTTTATTTATGTAAGCCTTATAATATAGTTCCTTTGCTTTCGCCCTATTTGCACTTGAAAGGTTATTTACTTTACTAATAAATTTAGCCGCTACGATGTATGTTAAACTAGATACCACTAATGCAATTCCTGCGCTAATTAGTGCACTTAATACCTGTTCAAATGTAATTGTAATTCCTTGTGCAATTAAAAGCTCCGTCTGACCAGTATAAGAATCTTCAGCATCAATTTGTTCTAGATCAGTATATGTTGCGACGACTTGTCCATCATCGTTTTTTACTTCTGCATCAATTGTTTGTGCTGTTAATTCATTAATCGTGCCTGAAAAAAGTACATCTCCTTCTTTTGACGTGGTTTCAAATTCAAAATCTCCATCTTGCTCAATACAAGCAGCTGCCTGATTGCCCGCATCAGTCTCTGCTTCGATAATAATATTCATATCATCGTCTAGTGTAAAAACATATTCTACCCCATCCTGATATATTACTATATCGTCTTCGGTTGTTGCATATGCCTTTGTTTTTCCGATTGGAAGTAGCCCTGAAATCAAACAAATAATTATAAAACCTATAATAATTCTCTTAAATTTACTTTCCTTAACCATTTTTTCCTCCTTAGCTTAAAAGTTCCGTAATTAGTAGAAGTATTAACATATGTAACGGATAAATCAAGTATTTCGCTCTATATTTTCTATTTGCATGAATCCAAGTATCATATGGCTTTATACAAACAAGTATAGTTCCTATCATGCTCAATATTTGAATCGGCGGATACTGGAAAATATAGATAAAAAGAATTGTCACCGTACAATGTAAAAGTATCCATACAACTTTTTCGTTTAGCAACCCAAATGTTAAAGCAAGCAAAAGTGCATAAAGCTCATATTCAAATTCGATTGCAACCATAATAATTAGTATTCCTTGCAAAATTATACACTTTTTTATGAAACTTAGTCCAGAAGCCGTAATCGTTTTTAAAATCAATGCACACAACAGCAACGTAAAACAAATATTTAAACAATTAATATCAAAAAGTTTCATATAAATTGGCTGTGATATTATTGCTACGGCTAAAAGCCGTGCACAATATTTATTATAGTTTGTTGTAAATTTTACACCTCTGACTATAAAGTATGTAAACAAAGGTAACGAAATTCGACCAATTCCTCGCAATAGCAAAGAGTCATTTAAAAGCACTTTTCCAATATGATCTAAAACCATGGTTACATATGCGATTATTTCTAGCATAAATTCTCCTATAATTCACCTTCACATTTTTACTGGCAGTATTTATTGCAAATTACGATTAGGCGTTGTCTACTTTTCTATGAAATATGTAGCTTAATTATCTTTTTTTCACCCCCGCACAGTCTTTTCATTAGAGTACCCCCCTTTTGGGGCACCATCTTACAAAGAAACACTCTTGCTATACTTAGTTACAGTCTCTTTGTCACTATCAACATAAGCTGCACAAACCGCTTTCGTTCTATATTTATACCCCTTTGTCACAGTCTTCGTTTTTGATAGTACTCTAGTTACTGTCTCCCCAGACGATGTCCAATCATCAATATTTACCCAGCTTCCATTTTTATATTGCTGTAAATACAGATGAATAGATGTCTTCGTTGTCTTACCGGATCTACCGATTATCTTTCCTGTTGCTGTTACAGAACTTCCTGAAAAAGAAATGCCTGCCTCTGCCGTTGAATAATTATCAGCCATCGGCTCCATGCCTAGTTCTGGTATTACTGCTCCAAAAACAGTAGAAGCAGAAAGTAACACAATAAGACATACACTTATAATTAGTTTTCTTAAATTTCTCATAGTTTCACCCCCCCCCTCAAAAATATTTTCACACATAATAACTTCGACTTGTGCCGTTTCGGGACAAGCAAATTAAAAATATTTTTCATTTATTTTCCTCTAGTATTCTTATATAATGTATTTAGATTATTAAAGGGGAACAAATATGCTGAATTTATGCTTAACACTCATTGATGCAGACGAAGACAAAATCAGGTTTACGAAACTGTATGAACAGTATCGTCACCTGATGTTTTATATTGCGCAAGACATTCTAAAAGATGAGCACCTATCAGAAGACGCTGTGCAAGAAGCCTTCTTGCGTATCGCAAAAAATTTTCAAAAAGTCGGTGAAATTCTTTGTCCCGAAACAAGAAATTTCACGGTTATTATTACTAGAAATGTTGCATTAACTATGGCAAAACAGAGGCATAACGATGTAGATATGGATGTCTATATAGAAACTGCTACTTTTGAACTAACCGAAGATGTTTTTGAAACTGTATCAAACAACTTATTGATAAAATGCATCCTTGAACTTCCTGAAATGTATCGGGATCCACTTTATCTTTATCACCTCTACGGATATAGCTTCAATGAAATATCCAGTTTATTAAATCTTTCGGTTGAAGCAACAAAGAAAAGAACACAACGTGCCAGAGATTTGCTTAAAACTTTATTAGAAAAGGAGGGTTATCATCATGAGTAAAAACTTTGATACTGCTCTTGAGCTTGCGCTAAAGCATGAATTCTCCTGGCTTGATCATTTTGAAAACCCATATGCAGACTACGAGTTTTCCTCTCATTTTGAGAACAGTATAAAAGAAATTATTCCTAAAGCCGAATTCACTTATATCAGTGTAGGAAAAAGAAGAGTTCGCAAGGCTTTATTAGCTGCAGTAGTGGCGCTATTAGCTATAGCAATCACCGGATGTGCAGTTGCCGTATACTATATTGTAGAATGGTATGAAGAGCAAAATGACAAACAAGGCACTTTGGATGTTACTTTTGAATTAAACGATAAACAGGAATCAAATCAAACGAACATATCGTTCCCAACTACACCTATAGGATATACAATCTCTGAGCAATATAACGATGATTTTTCTTGTATCATTATTTATTCTGATTCTCTAAACAACCAAATCATCTATTCTCATAGTAACGATATAGAAAACTTGAGTGTCAGTATAGATAACGAAACTGCAGATTTTAAGGAAATATCCATTAATGGAGAAAAAGGGTATTCGTCATTCAAAGATGGTATAAATGCACTTTATTGGGCTGACAACACTCGTTTTTATCAACTACAAGGTACTTGTAATCTAGATATTTTACTTACAATGGCTGCAAGCATGGTAGAATAAAAAGGTCCCCTTCTACATTATTTGATAGTAGTCGGGGACTCATATTTTCTATTCATTTATCTTTCCATTTCTCGTTCGTTTTTCTTCAACACTCTTTCCATACAGTAATCAATCATTCTGGCAAACATATCCGACTTTGCCTCTAGGCAGTCTTCACGGGGCAACCTGTACCATTCTTTGACTAATCTATTCAGTGTTTTCGTAGCAACCTTCACGATATGGCGATACATTTCCGGTTTGTAACCTTCAGCAATCGAGGCCTTAACTGGCTCTGTAATCAGCTGTCGTTTAACTACCTTAACATGCTCTTCAGACATATCTGCAGCTGCCTGTGATGCATAGAAATTCCACTTGTTAACTGCATCATTATTGCTTCGAATAACCTCTTCCATCGGATTATTCTTTCCGATTTTCTTTGTCGCCAGGTAGATCCCGTCATGGGAAAAGACTTTCAGTTTTCTTTTTTCATCGTAAATTTCCTCATTAATCAAATCCGTATAAACACCTTTTAACTCACGGACAAAGGCTTTTTTCTTAAAGAAATCATTCTTCGATGAAAAGTAATTCCCACTGTAAGGTTCTCCCTTGGGAATAATATAGCAGCCTTTTCTCATTTCTCCATTCTCATCTAAAATCTCTTTTTTCGTTCTTCTGTGCTTACCATTCTCATCATAAAACATATTTCGCGTTGCAATTTTCACTTCAGGTTCCGGCAGTTCTTTCCGTTCGGAAAAGATCAAATGAATGTGATAGTTTGTCTCCGCATGGTTATGATGCAGTGCAGAAATGCATTCCATTCCGTACCTGTCTTTGAATAAATCCGTGAACTTTTTCAAGACTCTTTCGGCATTCAGGTTCAAATATTCTTCCGGCAGCGCAATCACAATTTCCCTTGCCTCCGTGCAGACACCTGCGCATCCCCGCCGCAAGAAATCTCTTTGGTTCTCCTGCGCCAGTTTCTTTCAGAAGGGATCTTCACTTGTTTTATATACCGCATAAAGATGCTCCTGCTTCTGTTCACTGGAAATATATTCAATTCTGCCGGCAACATCATATAGTCTTCTCATCCTAACAAATGAATGTCTCTGCATTTCATTTTCCCCCTTTCTGGCTCTGCCACCCGGCCCCGCAGGGCGAAATACCAGTGAATAAATCTCTGATTTGTGCACTGGGGGTATTTCGCTCTCAGGCGCCGAGGGCTTCTTCTGTTTTCTGGTTAGTTATCGTTCTTTTTCGGTATGACTGTAGCCCTTTCCAAACTGTATGAATTCGGTGCCTGTTTCGCAGAAAACCCTAAGCTAGCTCAACTTTTTTGAGATAAAATCTCTTCGTCGACTCATTCATCGACCGCAGGTCTTTTCCCCATCCGAAACGGCCATATTGGACAGTTTGTAATCGAACATTCTCTTACTTCTCTTGTGTTGCCACAACAACAATCCAGGCATTTTGCCCGAATCGCTTTCAACGGCGTTAACGCTTTCATCTCACCACCTTCTTTCCTATCTGTAAACAGAAACGTCAACGTTTCTGTAGTTCCTGATAAATCGTAAATGCATTCTGTCTAGCTTCTTCAGTTTCACCAGTCTTATGCTGGCTGTATAGAATCCGTTTTGCATTGCGGTACATCTTATCTTCCAACTCCCTTTTGATAAAAGCTTCATCACTTTGTTCCTCGCAGATATGATAGCGATACAGCGCGTTAAATAGGCCTTTACTTATTCGTATATCCTTTCCCATATCATAAACCTCCTTTCAGCGAGGCAAGGTGGCAAGATTCCCTTCTTTATAAACATAGGCATCTTGCCACCTTGCTTTAATCATTCATTTTCCAATACCATTTGTTTTGCTTTTTCGTTACAAGAATGCCAAGCTTATCCTTTGCATTCAGAAGTGTCTTTCTCTTAATCCCGTCCTGTTCTGCCAGAGCGTAAACCTCTTTGGCTCCCAGTTCCCCTTCTGCTAAGACTTCTCTGAGAAAAGCCTCTGCTTCTTTCAGTTTGCTCACCCTGAATTCGCCGGATATTAATTCGTCCACCGTTACATCAACCTCTCCTTGCCATGCAAAACCGGTTTCTTTGTCCAGCCTGAATGCAATCGCCTGTGCCTCAGGTGCCAGTGAATTTTTTATCTGACATAATACACGCATCTCCGGATCATCCTTGATTCTTCCGCATACAATGACACTTCGTGCAGCTGCGGAAATATCAATGGAACCGAGCCCTCGATAACTGGCCTTACCCATGCTGTTCTTATTCATATGACCAATCAGAACAACTGCGCATCCATACTTTTCCGCTAGTACGGACAGTCTGTGCATCAGCGGTCTGATTTCATTGGCACGATGCATGTCCACTCCGGCGCCTAAGTATCCTTGCAATGGATCCAATACAACCAGCTTTGCCCCTGTCACCTCAATGGCCATTTCCAGTCTGTCATCTGTAATGGTTAGTGCTTCGTCACTGTCATCAATGACAAGAACTTTAGAACAGTCAGCACCAGCATCCAGCAGTCTCGGTTTTATGGTATCTCCAAGACCGTCTTCTGCGGTCTGGTAAATGACGTTCATTGGTTCATACTCGCTTTTCTCATCTACAAAGGATAACGATTCCCCTTTTGTCAGACAGGCGATAATATGCAGCATAACCGTAGTCTTCCCTTCGCCTGGATCTCCTTGTAGGATAGTTATTTTCCCAAAGGGGATTAGTGGGTAGAGGAGCCATGCGACTTCCTCTACCTGCACATCTGCCATGTTAATTAGTTTCAGTTTGTTCTCTTCCACCTTTATCACCTCATTTCACCTCTGCGACTTCCCTAAAGTATCCCGTTTCTTCCCATACCTTTTTATCAGGACAGTAGTAGTTGTACTCACTTGACCCTTCGAATTTAAATGCTGTTCCGAATTTCAAGAAACCCTGCTGCAATCCAATTCGAATATAGTTGGGATCTTTGCCTGTTGCCTTTGCAATTTCTGCAATTTTTACGTTTCTTCCTGTAAACTTAGGTAATTCCACGTAAAGTTTTTCGTTGTTTAATAATCTCTCTTCCATAATACCTCTCCTTTCGTTACATATTTCACTCTGTTTCAGAGCTTTTCTTGCTCTTTTATTTTATTATACAGAGCATTTGAAGTTCTGTCAACATATTTAATATTATCTATTGCAAAAACTTTTTGTTATGGTATACTAAAAACGAAAGGCAGGTGACCCTTATGACGTTAGGTGAAAAAATTAAATTTCATCGCACTAGGAGAGGTTTAACCCAGAAGCAACTTGGGAGTATGACCAGAATCCACGAGGTCTCTATTAGAAAATATGAATTGGACAAAAATGTTCCCAAGATGGAACACTTAAAAGAAATTTCTGATGTTCTAGGCGTTCCATTAAACGAGTTCATTACTTTAGACACAAAAACACATAGTGATGTGCTCCCACTTCTATTTGCTATAGACGAAGCTGTAGAATTAAAAATAAGCAGTGATTCTGCAGCCCATTTTAGAATCGAGTTCGATGATTTATTTCTAAATCTATTTCTCAACGATTGGCAGAACATGAAACAGCTTCATGCTGCAGGGAAAGTGTCTGACGAAGAATTTGAGAATTGGAAGCATACACGGACAGGCATGTGTATCTACTAGACATATAACTTGATATTTTGGTCGGTCATATTCCCTTTTAACCAAATTCCGCAAGGAAGACTTACATTGCACACAGTGCAGCACTTACATACATTAACAAAAGGGGAGTGATAATATGAGAAGACCAAATGGTACCGGTAGCATTACCGAGTTAAAAGGTAACAGAAGAAACAAATATATGGTCAGAAAAACCGTTGGTATGGAAGTTGACCATGAAAATGAACGTGTCGTTCAAAAGCAGGTTGTCATAGGATATGCATCAACTAAAAAAGAAGCTATGCAGATTTTAGAGAACTATAATGCGAATCCATATGACATAAATGCTAGAAAATTGACCTTTGCAGATCTTTATGAAAAAGTCTATGCTTCAAAAGTTGGTAACGTGTCACAATCATCTTTAGATTCATACGCCTATTCCTTTAAAAACTGTGAACCGCTTCATAATCGTGTGTTTGCAGATTTAAAACTAGGCGATCTGCAAAAGATGATTGATGAAAGTGATAAAAACTATCCAACTTTGAAGAAGGTTGTAACATTACTTAAACTGATGTACGACTATGCTATGAAATTTGACCTTGTAAGCAAGGACTATTCTGAATATCTGGATTTGTCAAAGAAAAAACAAGAACATGTTGAAAAGGCTGATGATAAGAAACACTTCACGCATGACGAAGTACGATTGCTTTGGAGTGAACGCGAAGATGAGTTCATTCAGTCCATTCTGGTTCTCATCTGGACAGGTCTTCGCATCAATGAATTCTTAACATTAAAGAAAGAAGATGTGAATATAGAAGAAAAATGGTTTAACATTGTAGACGGTAAAACAAGCAACTCCATTAGAAAGATGCCTATAGCTGATATCATTTATCCGTATTTTGAAAAGTGGTATCACGATGGCGAATGTGAGTACTTATACCACAATGCTAAGGATCAACCTATTAAGTACGATACTTATCTTCGTAGTTATAAAAAGGTCATGGAGATTTTTAGTATGGATTATACACCGCATGCTACAAGACACACGTTCAATTCGTTACTGGCAGACTTGGAGATTTATTCAAGTACAAGAAGCAGACTTATGGGCCATGCTTCTGGTAATGTTACTGAAACCGTATACACCCATCTTGATATGAGCGTTTTATTCAAAGCTGTGAACCAGCTTGAGTTGATCCTCGATAAAGATTGGCAAAAGAAAAGAGATGCTATCCGTAATGGATAACATCTCTTAAAATTCTTTTCTTTTTTCGTTGCTTCAAAACTGTTACATATTTGTTACATACGTGTTACATACCGTAGCAAATTTCACCTGTTTTCAAGCAATCCCAAATTTTGAAAACCCAGTAAATACAAGGTTTCCAGCGGTTTGAAGCGCGTTCGAGATTATCTCTTTGAGAACTGAGAAGCTCTTCTTGCTTTCTTTAAGCCGTATTTCTTTCTTTCTTTCATTCTTGGGTCTCTTGTTAAGAAACCTGCAGCCTTTAATGGAGCTCTGAAAGCTTCCTTGTCAGCCTGGCAAAGTGCTCTTGAGATACCGTGTCTTAAAGCACCAGCCTGACCTGTGAAACCACCACCGTATACAGTAGCGATTACGTCGAACTTGCCTTCACAACCAGCAACTTCGAAAGGTCTCTTTACTTCTCTCTTAACGATTTCTGTTGGGAAGTAAACGTCTAATTCTTTCTTATTGATAGTGATTTTTCCAGTTCCAGGGATTAATCTAACTCTAGCAACTGAACTTTTTCTTCTTCCTGTTCCTTGATACTGAATCTTTGCCATTGTCTTTTCCCCTTTCCTAGAATTCTAATTTTTCTGGCTTCTGAGCTGCATGTGCATGTTCAGGACCTGCATAAACTTTTAACTTCTTAAACATCTGTCTACCAAGCTTGCCGTCAGGTAACATACCCTTAACTGCATGTCTGATGATTTCTTCCGGTTTCTTAGCCTGTAGCTTTTCGAAATTAGTTTCTCTTAAGCCACCTGGATAACCGGTATGTCTCTTATAGATCTTTTCTTTTCTCTTCTTACCTGTTACTTCAACCTTTTCTGCGTTGATAACGATTACGTAGTCACCACAGTCAACGTGAGGTGTGTAAGTTGGTTTGTTCTTGCCTCTTAATACTGAAGCGATTTCGGAAGCCATTCTTCCTAATGTTTTGCCTTCTGCATCTACAACGTACCATTTACGTTCAACTTCTGCAGGTTTAGCGATGAATGATTTCATGTTTTCTTTTCCTTTCTACCTACTGGGTTTGCTTCCTTGCAAACGTCTTCGGCTTTGTCTACTGGGATTTTATTTCTTGCGGCAAATAAAATCTGTTTCGATATACTAAAACTTCTTTCAGTTTTGGGGCTACCGGACGGATTCCCATCCTGCTCCCAGTGCACAAACGTGCTTTTATATTATATAAGCACTCCCTTGGAAAATCAATAGTTTTTTTGTTTTTTTTGAGCCAAATCAAGGAGTTTTTGCCTTTCATTTTCAATTTTTCCGTCTATTACCTCGTCCAGAAGAAATTTTAGCATTTCTCCTATCCCCTTGCCGGGCTTAAATCCAATTGAAATTAGATCTCTGCCGTTTACGCATAAGTCTTTCAGGGAGAAACATTGCTCCTGTGCTATTACTTCCCCAGCAATCTCCACCAGCCTGTCATAATACAACTGCCTGTCCTTGAAATCCCGGCTTTGGCCAAGGTTGTCAGCCCGCTTAAGTTCTATAAGGTTAAAGAACTGTTCTTGGGAAAGCTTGTTCAAAACCCTTTTCACAGCCCGCTCGCTGGGTTCTATAGGCGCATCATGATTTTCAACCAGTTCTAGGACTTTCTTCTTGGTATCGTTGTCAAACTTCAATCTGTTCATAACAGAACGGGTAATTTCAGTGCTTATAGCCCCATGACCATAAAAATGTCCGATTCCTTTCTCATCCACAGTAAAGCACTCCGGCTTACCTATGTCATGAAACAGGGCAGCTAATCGGATAACAGGCTCCTTCTTGGCCATCTGGACAACCTCTGCAGTATGCTCGAGAACATCGAATACATGATGTGGATTCCTTTGATCGAATCCCTTCATTTTAGCAAGCTCGGGCATGAACACAGCCAGAATATCCACATCTTCCATCAGAATCTTTTTTACATTCTTTCCGCAAAGAAGTTTAACCAATTCTTCTCTGATACGTTCAGCACTTATCTTTAGCAGAAGTTCCTTGGATTCTCTCATGGCTTCATGGGTTTTTGCTTCGATGTTAAAGCCTGTAACAGACGAAAATCTCAATGCCCGCATTATTCTGAGGGCATCCTCCCTAAACCGCGCGGCAGGTTCCAGCACGCAGCGAATAATCCCCTTATCTATGTCCTCTTTTCCGCCAAAATAGTCGTACAAATTACCGCGATAATCCATAGCAATGGCATTCATGGTAAAGTCACGCCTTGCGGCATCCTCCTTCAGGCTCTTGGTAAATCTGACCTTACTTGGATGTCTGCCATCTAGGTAATCGTCATCAATTCTGAAGGTTGTTATTTCTATGGGTTCATGGTCTATAACAACTGTTACAGTGCCGTGCTTGATTCCCGTATCTATTACTTGATATCCGCTAAATACCTGCTTTGTTTCTTCAGGCAGGGCTGAGGTTGTAATGTCATAATCATGAGGCTCGATCCCCATAATGTAATCTCTTACGCATCCGCCAACAATATATGCTTCATGCCCTGATTCCTCCAGCAGCCTCAGCGCAGCAATTACCTGTTTCGGAAGTCTTATCATGTTAATCCTCCGCTTACTTTTGCAATATAATCATATTCTAGCTTATTTTTAGAAGCTAGTCTACTATGCATTCAGGATCGTTATACATCTTAGAATTCTCGTATTCCTCCTGCGTCATCAAATATATCTCATAGTCTATTATATCCTGTTTGCTTGAAGAACCATAAGTTATCTCTTCTCCTTTATTCCAGTATTCAAGGCATTTTTGATCATATTCCTCCACATCACTTGTAGATAGAACAAGCTTACCGCTTTTATCTTTTATCCAATATTCTCTGTATTGAGGACCATATACCGGAACTTTAACCCTTATTTTAGGTGAAGCTGTATTATCTGAGTGATTGAGGTAGTCTTCTTCATGCCGATTTTCTTCAGTCTGTTCTTCTTCAGCCTGTTCAAGGTTTCCATAATCCTTCTGTGGATTTTCATCTGCATCTTTGCCTGCGCATCCAAAAAAACTGAACAAAATTGCAATAATTAAAAATACAGTACCTGTTTTTTTCATATATCCCTCCTTCATTCCAACAAAAAAGGGCTTTAGAAACCCAAAGCCCGAAGGAAAGAATAAATGTATATTTTTTCCATATCTATATATTACTCCTAACGGTGCAAAAATTCAATAGTTTTGCTTAAAGTGTTTGTATTGATTTTGCCATAAAACAACTATATAATTGAAATATTGTTTTAACAGATGAAATATATATACGGAGAAATCGATGAAGTCATACATAAAAGTAATTTTATCAATGCTTATATGGGGAACACTGCCTATATTCGTATCTAACATTCCCTGCTCCAGCCCTGAAATAGTAATGTGGCGTATCATATTCGGTATGATCTTTCTGATTGCTGCATTTGCTCTTACCAAGAAGAAATCCGGCATGGAAATATACAAGAAATATGCACCAAAGCTTCTTTTTACAGGGATTCTAATGGGCTTTAACTGGGTAGCTCTCTTTGAGGCCTACCGCTGGGTGGATGTCAGCATTGCTACCCTCACATATTATCTAGCTCCTATAATCGTAATGATTGCCTCTGTATTCCTTTTCAGGGAACATGCAGGAATTGCCAAAATACTTGGAACAGCCTCTGCAGTAGCTGGCATGATTATTGTTACAGGTGTAAACGTTGGGGGAGAAGACCCTTTTAAAGGCATAATCCTAGGTCTTATCTCTGCTGTATGCTATTCCTGCGTCACCCTTCTGAATAAGACCACAAAAGGGCTTTCTGGTCTTGAAATGACAATACTTCAGCTGGCAGGTGCTGCCATAGCGATGATTCCATATAACCTTTTCACCCACGATGGGCCTTGGCTGAACCTCATGTCTTCAGGCGGACTATTTGCGATCTCTGTCGGCCTTGTTCACACCGGTATCGCCCTTTTTCTGTATTTTTCAGCAATTCAGGAGCTTCCTGCACAAAGCGTTGCTCTCTGCAGCTATATCGATCCCGCTTCAGCTCTGATATTTGCCGCAATCTTTTTAGGCGATATGCTCTCACCTCTTCAGCTTTTAGGTGCCTTAATGATTCTCGGCGGTGCTGCTATGGGGGAAATCTTCGGCAATAGAAGCAAAAAACCTATCTAGCCAGCACCTTTGCAACCATATATGCAATAGACAGATCACGGAATAATTCGTGGTCTGTTTCATTTGGGGCATTGACCAGTTCTTTCATCTTGTTCAATCGATAGCGAATGGTATTGGAATGGCATCCCAAATCTACAGATGTTGCCACTACATCACCACCATTTCTTATATACGACGAAACCGTCTCCTCATAACCTTTAAGCTTAGCCATATATCCCTTTGAAAAGCCTTTAAGCTCCGGCGTATTTGCTAAAAGCAGAGCTGCTGAATATACCCCCAAATCCTCAAAATTTGATACCTTTCTTAAATCTATCAACCCTGCAATCCAGGCAAAATAACCCTCTCTGAAAGCCTTATCAAGTTCCGTTGCAGAATGCATTCTGCTCAGTATTATATTCTTTGCCTTTACAGGAAGGGACAAGCTCTGGCACACCTCTTCCAGGATAATTCTATGTGACTCCTCTTTCCAGCTTGAAGTGGTAATAAGTATAAAAATGCCCTCTTCATATTTTGAAACAAGCACCTTCTCCTTAAGGTTCTTGCTTATGTAAAAGGAACGAAGTACTCTGTTGGCATCCAGCTCCGGCATTTTAATATATCCTGCAGACACTGCCCTGTCTATGAGCAACGAAACACCTCTTCGTATATTGTCAACTTCTTCCTGGGTGGCTTCTCCCTTAATCATCTTTTCTATATGAGCTTCAGAAAGATATCTTGCATCGTCCTTTTCTACGGCCGCCATTACTTCAAAAATTATATTTTCAAACCACGCACCTTCCTTAAATGAAAAGATAGGAAAATCGTTTTTATCTGCATACTCTATAACTTCTTTAGGCAAAGCTTCAAACAAAATCTGCTTATAGGCAAAGGCTCCAACGCCTGATTTTTTGAGAAACTTTATGGCAGGCAAAATCATCTCCGGCCTATCTTTTGCGAAAAGCAGACTTGAAATAACTATACTGTCCTTTTCAAAAGCTTTGGATAGGTCATAATCAATCCCTTCAACAAATTCATAATCCACGATTCCTGCAGTAATAATATAATTACCTAATCCGCCCTTCCCTGCAACTAAATTGAACCTGCTCAGACTTGGCAGCATCATGATATCTCTCACCGTAAAAGCCATACGCCCCTCCTCTTTGTGTAATCTACAATTATTATACCTTATTTTTTACTTTTACACAATTAACGCAAAACTTTTTAGTATTAAAATATAGTTATCAAACAACTTGGAGGTCAAAATGAATATTAAAACATTTAAAGTCGAACGCTGGATGAATGACTATGAAGATAATTGCACTTACAACTTAGCCGAGACATGCATCGATTCCATCACTATCAAGGAATTGTTGGAAATGTGCGGAAAAGATGTTACAGAATATATGGTTGATTTGGCAGATACCAGACTTACTTACAGTCATATTTTTGGTTCCCCTGAGCTTTTAAAGGGAATTTCCGGACTTTACAAGGAAGCAAAGCCTGAACACATTATTCCTACTCACGGTGCTATAGGTGCAAACAATCTTGCCATTACCACCATCATCTGCCCTGAAGACAACATGGTTTCAGTTATGCCTACATATCAGCAGCATTATTCTATTCCGGAATCAATTGGTGCAGAAGTAAGAATTTTAAACCTTAATCTTGGTAATCACTTCCTGCCGGATATTGAGCAGCTTAAGAGCCTTGTAGATGAAAACACTAAAATGATTACCATAAACAGTCCAAACAATCCTTCGGGTTCTCTCATTCCGGTGGATGAGATGAAGAAAATAGTAGAAATTGCAAAGAGTGTAGATGCCTATGTTCTTTGCGACGAAGTATATAGAGGTATCTCTGAAGATGGGAGTTATATGCCGTCTATCGTTGACCTCTATGAAAAAGGCATTTCTGTGGGAAGCATGTCTAAGACATTTTCCATGGCTGGTGTACGCCTTGGCTGGATTGCAACCAGAGACACAGAATTGCTGGAGCTTCTCAAGGAAAGACGCGACTACGACACCATCAGCTGCGGAGTTATAGATGATAAGCTTGCGGCTTTAGCTCTTGAAAACAAAGAAAAGATCTACGAAAGAAACAGCAAAATCCTCCTTAAAAACAGACAGATTCTTGATGACTGGGTAAAGGCAACTCCTGAAGTATACTATCAAAAGCCTGTTGCCGGCACAACTGCGCTTGTATATTACAAGAAGGACATGCCATCCTATGATCTTTGTGTCAAGCTGCTAGAATCAAAAGGTGTATTATTCACACCTGGTGAGTGTTTTGAAATGGAGGGCTCTGTTCGTATCGGCTATGCCTTTGACTCGAAGCTATTAAAACAAGGCTTGGACCTTTTCGCAGAATTTCTTAAGGAGATTTAAAAATGAGTAAGCATTACATATCAAAAAGATATTGGCAGGATAAAAGCACAGCCATGGGCAAATCCGGAGAAATGGCCAAGGCATTTGATGATGTTATCAATCTAAGTTTAGGCGATCCCGACTTAATAACAGACGAACGAATTATTGATGCAGCCTTTGCTGATGCAAAGCGTGGTCACACCAAATACACTGACTTTAGAGGCGATCCGGAGCTCAGATCTGAAATAGTTAAGTTCTACAAGGAAGACTATGATATGGATGTTGCAGATGAAGAAGTATTTGTATGCACCTCTGGTTGTGAAGGAATGTTTCTGGCTCTGCAAGCTATTTTAGATGATGGCGATGAGGTTATTATTCATGCCCCATATTTCACGCCCTATAAGCAGCAGATCGAGCTTGCAAGAGGGATTGCTGTAGAATTAGCCACACTGGAGGAAGAGGACTTTCAGATTAGCATTGAGCGTCTTGAAAGCCTGATTACAGAAAAGACAAAGGCGATAATCCTCAACAGCCCAAGCAATCCAACGGGAAACTGCCTAACCGTAGAGACAATGGCGAAAATCGGTCAGGTTGCGAAAAAGTATGATTTACTGGTGATCGCTGATGATATTTATACAGCCTTCAGCTACCAGAATGCATTTGTGCCGTTCGCATCACTTCCGGGCATGAAAGAAAGAACAATTACGCTTAATTCATTTTCCAAAAACTTTACAATGACAGGTTGGAGAATAGGCAACATTATCGCACCCGCTGAAATTATCAGAGTTATTCAGCAGATTAATGAAAATGTTGTATTTACCGCGCCGTCAATTTCACAAAGAGCCGCACTATTTGCCCTTAGACATCGTAAAGAGATTCAACCGGCAATGGTAGAAGAGTACCGAAAGAGAATGTTCTATGCCGCAGAAAGAATCAATGAAATTTCAAAGCTTAGCGTAACAAACCCACCAAAGGGAAGCTTTTATCTCTTCGTTAACATCAAGGAAACAGGGCTTTCCAGTGAAGAAGCTGCCCAATTATTCCTACAAGAAGCGCATGTTTTAGTGCTTCCAGGAAACGCATTCGGCACTTGCGGGGAAGGTTATTTGAGAATCGCCTGCACAGCAGGAGTTGATGTCCTTAAAGAAGCCTTCGATAGAATAGGTCGTATCCAATTACTAAATCAGGCATAAACTACAATGCAAAATGGGGCTAACAACTAGCCCCATTTTTATATCAGTATTTTTTATATTTCAACCATCAGGAACTTCTTCTTACCCTTCTGAATCAGGAGTTTTCCTTCTCCATCAAACATCTCGGTAGTTACCTGAAGCTTTTTGTCTGTAACCTTGTTTCCAGCCACAGTCAGACCGCCCTGCTCAATGGTCATCATACCTTCACGGTTGCTTGGTACAAGTCCAAGTTCCTTAATCAGTGACACTACGCCAATTCCTTCGCCTTCAAATACAGCTTTATCCATTTTTACTGTAGGGATGTTTGCCATATTTCCGCTGCCGGAAAACGCAGCCCTTGCGCCGTCTAAGGCCTTCTTTGCCTCTTCTTCTCCGTGAACCAGTTTAGTTACTTCATAAGCAAGGATTTCCTTTGCCTTATTGATTTCTGCGCCTTCCAGTGAGGACAGTCTGTCTACCTCTTCCATTGGAAGGAAAGTTAACATTCTAAGGCACTTATTTACATCAGCATCGCCTACATTTCTCCAGTACTGGAAGAATTCATATGGGCTTGTCTTTTCTGGGCTTAACCAAAGGGCTCCCTTGGCAGTCTTACCCATCTTCTTTCCTTCTGAATTTGTAAGAAGGGAGAATGTCATGCCGTAAACTTCTTTACCTGTCTTCTTTCTTGTTAAGTCAACGCCTCCGATGATGTTTGACCACTGGTCGTTGCCACCAAACTGAATCTTAACATCAAAATCGCGCGCCATTACCATGAAGTCATAGCTCTGCATCAGCATATAGTTAAGCTCAAACATTGTAAGCCCGCCTTCACGATCCATTCTCTGTTTGAAGCATTCTGCACGAAGCATTGTATTAATGTTAAACAGTGAGCCCACTTCTCTCAGGAAGTCAATATAGTTAAGCGGTCTGAGCCAACGGGCATTGTTTACCGCTACCGCTTTGCCGGGTGCAGGCTTTTTGTTTTCGTGGCCGGGCTCATAGACTCCGTTGTTTCCTTCATATTTCCATTCTTCATCAAAATCCAGGAACTGATCAAAAAGCTTCTTGAACTGTTCACAGTTATGTTCGATTGTTTCAACAGACATAACCTGACGCATATCAGTTCTTCCTGAAGGGTCTCCAACCATTCCTGTTCCTCCGCCAATCAGAACTACAGGAGTATGTCCATATTTCTGCATGTACATCATTATGATAACCTGCATAAAATGTCCCACGTGCAGGCAGTCTGCAGTAGGGTCAAACCCAATGTAGAACTTTACCTTTTCATTCTGCAGCAGTTCGCGCACCTTATCTTCATCAGTGCACTGTTCTATAAATCCTCTTTCTTTAAGGACATCGTAAACATTATCATGCTTGCTTACGCTGTCTGGGATAAAATTAAAATCCATTGTTTTATTTCTCCTTAAGTGCTTATTTATATATAATTTAATATTTATTTTGTTCCGTATAATCTGTCTCCTGCATCTCCAAGACCCGGAATAATATATGCGTGTTCATTTAGTCTTTCGTCTTTTGCCGCAATATAAATATCAACATCAGGATGTGCATTCTGAAGAACTTCAATTCCTTCAGGAGCTGCAATAAGACACATGAATACAATATCCTTGCCGCCTCTCTGCTTGATAAAATCGATTGCAGCAACTGCACTTCCACCTGTTGCAAGCATCGGATCCACAACGAATATTTTTCTCTTTTCAATATCAATAGGAAGCTTGCAGTAGTACTCTACAGGCTCGTGAGTTTCAGGGTCTCTATATAACCCAATATGTCCAACCTTTGCATTAGGAACTAAGGCTAGCATTCCATCTACAAAACCAAGCCCTGCTCTTAAAATAGGTACAATTGCAATATCTTCACCTTTTAACATATTTACCTTTGTTTTGCATAAAGGTGTTTCAATTTCTACCTCTTCCAACTCAAGATTTCTTGTGGCTTCGAAGCCCATAAGCATTGCAACTTCGGTTGCCAGTTCCCTGAATTCTTTGGTTACAGTGTCTGTCTTTCTCATTAAAGAAACCTTATGCTGAATTAACGGATGATCAAATACATGTACTTTTCCCATTGTTCTTCTCCTTCGTTAAACATTATAGTGAGTCAAGCATATCAACTCTGCGCTGATGTCTTCCACCTTCAAACTCTGTATCAAGCCACTCGTCAACAATTTCAAGGGCAAGCTTTGGCTCTGTGGTTCTTCCGCCAAGAGCAAGCACGTTGGCATTGTTATGCTGTTTGGTAAGATGTGCCATTTCAACAGATGTGCAAAGGCCGCATCTTACACCTTTAACCTTATTTGCTGCAATTGAAATTCCTATTCCTGTTCCGCAAACAACGATACCTGCATCTGCCTTACCCGCAACTACTGTTTCTCCACACAGCGTTCCGTAGGCAGGATAATCTACAGATTCAGTTGAATTTGTTCCCAGGTCAATAACTTCTATGTTTCTTTCAAGCAGATGCTTCTTAACTATTTCTTTAAGCTCAAATCCGCCATGGTCACTTGCCAATGCAATCTTCATACTACACCTCTATTTTATTTCTCTAATATTATAGCCTGCAGATTTGAACATTCTGTTCATTACTGCAAGTCCAACACCTTTTTCATCAAGTGCGGTCGCAAAGATTACATCTACACCTGTCTTATCAAATTCTCTCAGCTGTGCAAAAAACTCTCTTGCGGCCTTGCTCGGATCATTATTGTCGTATACTAGTACTTCAACCCTCTGTCCATAGCTCATTCTTTCCATCTTTTCTTCTGCCATAGCCAGTCTTACCTTTTCGGCATCGCCCATAAAGATAATCATTTCAGCCTTCGGGGCGTAATGCTTATACTTCATACCGGGAGATTTAGGCACATAGTCACTGTTTGTCTCAAGTAGACTGCCGCTATCGATGATTTCGGGTTTCTTGAGGATTGCAGGGTCAAATTCAACAGGCTTATTCAGAACATCTGCAATCTGATCATTTGTAATGATTCCCGGTCTTAAAACGATGGGAAACTGCTCCGTCATATCTACAACGGTAGATTCTATACCTACCCTGCAGTTATCACCTTGGATTATAGCATCTATCCTTCCATGTAAATCATCATCTACATGCAAATGGCTGGTTGGGCTCGGATGTCCGGAAAGGTTTGCACTAGGTCCTACCAGAGGGCAACCTGAAACTTTGATAAGTTCAAGAGTAGGCTTGCTGTCAGGCATTCTCACTGCAACAGTATCAAGACCACCTGTTACAACTCTAGGCACTTGCTCCTTCGCCTGTACCACCATGGTAAGCGGACCCGGCCAAAAGGCGTCCATAAGCAGTTTCATATCCTCAGTAATTTCATTTGTGAGCATATTCATCTGATTTCTTTCCGCAATATGAACAATCATTGGATTATCACTAGGTCTGCCCTTTGCCTCATAAACCTTGGAAACTGCTTCAGCGTTCATAGCATCTGCACCAAGTCCATAGACGGTTTCCGTCGGGAAAGCAACCAGACCGCCATCTCTTATCAATTGAGCTGCCTGCTGTATTTCTTCTTCAGTTGTTCCAAAAATTCTTGTGTCTCTATTCATTATAAGTTCTTCATCTTTTCTGCCTGATCATTTGTAATCATGCCATCTATGATTTCATCTATTTCTCCGTCAAGGAAGCTGTCGAGCTTGTAAAGAGTCATTCCGATTCTGTGATCTGTAACTCTGCCCTGTGGGAAGTTGTAGGTTCTGATTCTTTCGGATCTGTCTCCGGAGCCTACCTGACTACGTCTTTCTGCGGAAATCTCATCATTCTGTTCCTGGAGCTTTAAATCGTAAAGTCTTGCTCTTAGAACTTTAAATGCCTTTTCCTTGTTTTTAATCTGTGATTTTTCATCCTGGCAGGTTACAACAAGTCCTGACGGAATGTGAGTAAGTCTTACAGCCGAGTCTGTAGTATTTACGCACTGACCTCCGTTGCCGGATGAACGATATACGTCTACTCTTACATCGTTTGGGTTGATTTCAACTTCAACATCATCTACTTCAGGAAGTACCGCTACGGTTGCCGCTGAAGTATGAATTCTTCCTGAACTTTCTGTTTCAGGCACGCGCTGAACTCTGTGTGTTCCGCTTTCATACTTTAATCTTGAATATGCACCCTTGCCTTTTATGAGAACGCTGGCTTCTTTAACACCGCCGATTCCTGTGTCGTTAATATCCATGATTTCTGTCTTCCAGCCACGTCTTTCGGCATAACGAAGATACATACGAAGGAGGTCACCGCCAAACAAAGCAGCTTCCTCACCACCGGTACCTGCACGAACTTCCAGAATTACATTCTTTTCATCGTTAGGGTCCTTTGGCAGAAGAAGAATCTTAAGCTCATCTTCCATTGCAGGAATCTGATCTTCCAGTTCAGCAATTTCCATCTTTGCCAGTTCCTTTAAATCCTCATCTCCGGATTCCAGCATTTCCTTGGCATCAGCCATTCCTTCTTTTGCTTTTTTATAGTCTCTGTATTTATTAACGATAGGTTCCATTTCGCCCATCTCCTTGATGTGCTTCTGCCATACAGGCTGATTGCTTATCACATCAGGGTCTGATACCTTCATGGAAAGTTCTTCATATTTTTCAACAATAAAGTCTAATTTATCAAACATTTCTGTCTCCTCTGTTTTGAAATTTCACTATTAATCAACTTTTATTCAATTTATTATTTTAACATAAAACTTCGTCCTATTGCAAGATTAAGACAAGCTTTATGTGCTCATACAACAAAAAAACCGGAAATGAATTCCGGTTTAAGCTGCTGATTATTAAATGTTGTACTTGTTCTTGAACTTTTCAACACGGCCGCCTCTGTTGATGAACTTCTGCTGACCAGTGAAGAACGGGTGACAAGCTGAGCATACGTCAAGTCTTAATTCTTCCTTAGTTGATCTAGTAACGAAAGTGTTACCACATGCGCAAGTTACTTTACATTCCTTATAATCAGGATGGATTCCTTCTCTCATGTTTTCGTCTCTCTTTCCGTCAAAATGACATAATAATATTAGCTGTATCTGCTACAGCCTTTACACTATATCACAGCAAATTCAACAAATCAAGGCTTTTTTTGAATATTTTTTGCCTTAAATTGGCTATTTTACACTATTCTTTGTCCTTTTTGTCTTTCAGAACTGCCGCTACAATTCTGTCCTTTTCTGCAAGGTCTTTGAGGCAGGTAACCTTTCTGAAGCTGCCGCTTTCTTCAAGGAGCTTAGAAACACTCTCACCCTGATTATAACCGATTTCCATTATCAGAACGCCGCCTTTATGAAGATGTCCCGGTGCTTCCGTAGCAATCTGTCGATAGAAGTCAAGTCCATCACAGCCCCCATCTAAAGCCATCATTGGTTCATGCTCCCTTACTTCTCTCTGGAGGGTAGGAATAACCTCGCTTTCTATGTATGGAGGGTTAGAAATGATCATGTCAAACTTCTTCTTGCTCAATTTCCCCCGGAATGGTGCGAACAAATCGCCCTCCTCAAACCTCACATTCTTGCACTTATTTAGCTTTGCATTTTCCTTTGCCACAGCAAGTGCATCTCTGCTCAAGTCAGAACATGTCACCTTAACTTTATCGCAAAGTTTTGCTATAGATATGCCTATCGCTCCGCTTCCGCAGCAGAGATCTAAAACATCTTTTATCTTTATGCCTGCCGTAAACTCAGTGCCTCTTAAACTTCCTTCATTCAGGATTTCAAGAGCATCCTCTACCATTGTCTCCGTATCCTGCCTTGGGATAAGTACGCTTGGATTGACAATAAAAGGCATCCCCATAAAATCTTGCCTTCCTGTTATATACTGGATAGGCTCGCCCTTTGCTCTCCTGTCAATAAGCTCAAAATATGCCTCACAGGTATTGTCCTGCAAAACATCCTGCCAATGCATCATAAGGCCTAGTGAGTCAAGTTTATCCATAAAGCAATATAAGTCCTTTGCATCCCTTGCATAATCCGCAATTCCGGCATCTTTCAGCTGGGCCTTGCCTATTTCTATCAGTTCTTTAAGTGGTAAACTCATATTATTGTTCCTCTTCTATGGGATTTCCATTCAAATCGCATATGCCTTCAAAGAATGGAGTTTCATTTTCAGGTAATACAGCCTTCATTGCGGCGATGGCCACCTCAAGCTGCTTCAAATCAGGTTCCTTTGTTGTAAGTTTCTGCAGATAAATTCCAGGCATGCTTAATACTCTTACAACAGCGTTATCGCTTCTTCCTGCCCACTTCAGAAGTTCATATGATACTCCCGCAATAAGCGGCAGGACGATAATTCTGGACAAAATTCTCAGCCAAACATTTGGCCATCCCATAAGGGCGTGGGTCAGCACTGCGATTACCATGACAAACATCATAAAGCTTGTGCCGCATCTAGGGTGAAGGGTATAAAACTGCTGAGCATTCTCAGGGGTAAGTTCAATGCCGTTTTCAAAACAGTGAATGGTCTTATGCTCTGCACCATGATACTGAAAAACAGTCTTGATATCGTTCATCCTTGCTATCAGTGCTATGTAGAGAATAAAGATTGCCATTCTCACAATACCCTCTGCCAGATTCAGAATCAAAATATTTTCTGTAATTTTGCCTAAAAGCCCTACTGCAACTGTAGGCAGCAGCATAAACAATCCGACAGAAAGAACAATAGCGAAGACAACTGAAATAGCCACCAGAATCTTCCACGCTTTTTCTTTTCCCAGTTTTTCTTCCACCCATATATCGAACTTGTCTTTTTCGTATTCTTCAGGGTAATTTTCCTCTAAGATGTCGGCGGAATAAAGCAACACCTTTGTTCCTTGTATCAATGACCCAACAAAGTTCACCACTCCCCTGATAAGAGGAACTTTAGACCATTTGCTGGCACTTGGAGTGGCTTCTGTCTTCATATGAATACTGCCGTCAGGAAGGCGAATTGCAACAGCAGTTTTCTTTGGTCCCCTCATCATTATGCCTTCCATTATTGCTTGTCCTCCTATAGAAGTCGGACATGCGTTTTTTAAAAAGATTTTTTTTGAATCCATATTTTAACCTATTTATTAGTCATCAAGCATTACTTTTTTAATAATCTGAATGAAATCCTTGTTGTTCTTTGTGCGAGCGAGATTTTCGATTATCTCTTCCGTAACATCCTGTGCATTTTTGTTGGCTAAAGCTCTTCTCATAGCCCAGATAGCCTCCAGCTCATCCTGATCCATCAGAAGATCTTCTCTTCTTGTTCCTGACTTGTTGAGACTCATGGCAGGGAAAATTCTCTTTTCTGATAGCTTTCTGTCCAAATGAAGCTCCATATTACCAGTTCCCTTGAATTCTTCGAAGATCACATCATCCATTCTGCTTCCCGTTTCAACTAGCGCAGTTGCAAGAATAGTGATAGACCCGCCTTCTTCCATCTTTCTGGCTGCACCGAAGAATTTCTTCGGCTTATGAAGTGCTCCCGGATCAAGTCCACCTGAGAGTGTTCTTCCTGAAGCCGGTACTACCATGTTATAAGCTCTGGCAAGTCTTGTAATGCTGTCGAGTAGAATCACTACATCTTTGCCATGTTCTACCAGCCTCTGGGCTCTTGCAAGCACCATTTCTGCCACCTTGACATGATGCTGAGGCAGCTCATCAAAAGTTGAGTAAATTACCTCTCCTCCCTTTAGAGAACGTTTCATGTCTGTAACTTCTTCAGGTCTTTCATCTACGAGAAGGACTATCAGTTCAACTTCCGGGTGGCTTGTTTCTATTGCGTTGGCAACGCTTTTTAAAAGAACAGTTTTTCCTGCCTTCGGAGGTGCAACAATCAGACCTCTCTGCCCCTTTCCTATTGGAGCGATAAGGTCGATAAGGCGCATGGATAGTTCTCTGCTTCCAGCCTCCAGTCTGAGTCTTTCATAAGGAAATACAGGCGTCAGGCTATCGAAATCAGGTCTTTTGATGGCTGCACCCGGTTCATCCCCATTTACAGAAAGAACATAAAGAAGGGCTCCAAACCGCTCTCCTTCCTTCGGAAGTCTTGTTATTCCTTTTATTTTATCGCCGGTTTTAAGGTTAAATCTTCTTATCTGTGCCGGAGATACATAAATATCCTTTTCACTTGTCAGAAAGTTTGAAAACCTTAAGAAGCCAAAGTTGTTTTCCTCCTGTATTTCAAGGATTCCTTCAACCTCCGGTCTTTCTTCCTGTTTAATATCTTCCTTTGCTTCTGTTTTTATGTCTTCTTTAAGCTTCTTTTCTTGTGACTGGTTGCCGTCAAATTCAACCTGAGAATCTAAAATATTATTATCCATAATATTAAAATACCTTTGCAGGATAAAAGAACTCCTGCCCTTTCTAAAGAAATGTAAGATTTGCCTCGTTTTAGAATATGTTCCAATTTATAATATACTCCTGCGACTAAAAAATCAAGCAGATTCAATCACACCATCTGTTTATAAACAACAAAAATCCTCCTTCTTGAGGAGGACCCTTGTCTATATTATTTACCTATTCTATATTTTAAGCGTATTATTCAGCAAACCATTTTTTAACTAATTCATCGTACTTGCCGCTGTCTACAACATTCTTAAGACCTGCATTAATCTTTTCCTGAAGATCGCTGTTGCCTTTCTTTACTGCAAATGCCATATCTGCAGGGTCAACTGTTGCATCAAGCATCTTGATTGTATCTGCATTCTTTGCAAGGTAAACTTCTGCTACAGGCTTATCCATCATAACTGCTGCAACATCTCCGTTCTGTAGCTGCATGATGCACTGAGTTGTCTGGTTTAATACTACTGCTTCTTTAATTTTTCCTTCATCTGCAAGCTGCTGAACATAATCTGCTTCTGAAGTACCAATCTGAGCTGCAACCTTCATATCCTTAGTTAAATCATCAACACTGGTAATGTCATTATTATCTTTTTGAACTAGTATAGTCTTTGCACTTGCGAAATATGTGTCACAGAAATCAACTTTTTCAGCACGATCAGGTGTTACATTCATTGCTGCTGCAATGATATCGCAGTTTCCTGCATCTAATGCGGATATCAGTCCATCGAATTCAAATGCCTGGAATTCCACTTCAAATCCTTGATCTTCTGCAATTGCATTTAATAAATCTACGTCAAAACCGATGATGTTGCCATCTTCATCTGCTGATTCAAATGGCGGGTATGTAGGTTCAGTACCTGCGATAAGAACGTCATTTCCGCCTCCGCAGCCTGCCATTGAGCACATTCCTAAAGCTAAAACTAAAACTAATGCTAATAATTTAAGTGTCTTTTTCATTTTATTTTCCTCCAATAAATATTAATCTTATCTTATTTTATTTCTTTTGCTTTTGTTAAAAATGACATGGCATCTAGCATGAGCTGAGCTGCATACATACATGTCATATTGTTTGTATCGTTAGGTGGTGATACTTCCGTAATATCAAATCCGGCGATTTCTCCTTTGTTGGCAACCGCTTCAATTATTGCGCTTACTTCTTCATAAAGCAGTCCGAACGGAACCGGTGAACCTGTGCCGTTGGCTATGGATGGATCCAGGCCATCAATGTCAACAGTTATGTAATAATGCTTTGCTTCAGGAATTTGTGAAACAACCCAGTCAACACCTTTTTGCCTTACTTCCCTGGAAGTAATAATTGTATTGCCTCGCTCCCTTGCATCTTGATAATCCGAATACTGTGAGCTTCCTATTCCCCTCATTCCAATCTGCATTATTTTTCCTATGTGCTTCATTTCAGAAGCTCGCCTCATTGG
This sequence comes from uncultured Clostridia bacterium, assembly GCA_945788655.1. Taxonomy (GTDB): domain Bacteria; phylum Bacillota; class Clostridia; order Peptostreptococcales; family Anaerovoracaceae; genus Fimisoma. The sequence goes on from CALZMV010000002.1 coordinate 30,583, forward strand.
GCTTCCCGGTCCTTCTTCAATTCCAAAAGGCCTCATTGTAAAGTCCAGATGTGCAT
>CALZMV010000003.1 GCA_945788655.1 uncultured Clostridia bacterium
TTGCCTGATATGCAAAACATCAAATTAAAAACTGCAGCCTGTTGGCTGCAGTTTTTTATATATGTTGTTTATTATCTTTCTACGATAATGGAAGTACCCATACCGCCACCGATACATAATGTAGCTAAACCATACTTAGAATCTCTCTTAATCATTTCGTGGATTAATGTGATAAGGATTCTGCATCCGGATGCTCCGATTGGGTGACCAATTGCGATAGCACCACCGTTAACATTTGTCTTTTCAGGGTCAAGACCTAATTCTTTTCTTACTGCTAATGACTGAGTAGCGAAAGCTTCGTTTGCTTCTACTAAATCGATATCTTCGATTGTTAAGCCAGCCTTGTCTAATGCTTTCTTGGAAGCTGGAACTGGACCAACACCCATGATTGAAGGATCAACACCTGCAGAAGCGTAGGACTTGATTGTGCATAATGGCTTAATTCCTAATTCATCAGCTTTTTCCTTGCTCATTACTACTACTGCAGCACCAGCATCGTTGATACCGGAAGCGTTAGCTGCTGTAACGATACCATCTTTCTTGAATGCAGGTTTTAACTTAGCAACCTTGTCAATTGTAGTTCCGAACTTAGGGAATTCGTCAGTATCGAAGATGATTGGATCACCCTTCTTCTGAGGGATTTCTACTGGAACGATTTCGTCTTTGAACTTACCAGCCTTGATTGCTTCTTCAGCTCTGTTCTGGGAAATTACTGCAAATTCGTCTAATTCTTCTCTAGTTAATCCCCACTGTTCAGCAACGTTTTCAGCTGTGATACCCATGTGATATCCGTTGAATGCATCCCAAAGACCATCGTTAACCATCATGTCAACCATCTGAGTATTGTTCATTCTAGCACCGAATCTTGCTGTAGGCATAGCGTAAGCTGTAGCAGACATGTTTTCTGCACCACCTGCAACAACGATATCAGCATCACCAGCTTTGATGATCTGTGCAGCTAATTCAACTGCTCTTAAACCGGATCCGCAAACCTTATTAATTGTCATAGCTGGAGTTTCGATTGGAAGACCAGCATCTAAAGTCATCTGTCTAGCAACGTTCTGGCCAAGTGCACCCTGTAATACTGCACCCATGATAACTTCATCAACCATTTCTGGCTTGATTCCTGCTCTTTCAACAGCACCCTTAATAGCGATAGCTCCTAACTTTCTTGTAGGAACTCCCTTTAATGTTCCGCCGAAAGCTCCGATTGGTGTTCTAGCTGCACTTACAATAACAACTTCTCTCATTTCTTATGTATCCTCCTTAGATATTTTGTACTGAAATAATAACTAATACATCTTGTATACATTATATTTGTACCACAAAGAATAATAAAACGCAACCCCATTTTGATAAAAAATTAACAAGTTTTGCATTTTATTTTTCTAGTGCATTTTTTGTATTTTATCATAATAAAGCAACTTTTAAAAGCATTTTTAAAAAGTAGATAAATTAACAATTATTTGGCCATTTTAACCAAAAAAGCAATCTCTTTTTATGACCGCTGTATACTTTTGAGCCATTTTGTACGGCTTGTATGACAACTTCGTCTTTCTCAAGTTTTCAAGTCCCATATCTTCTTCTCTGTTGACATATACGGTCTCTTGGGGCAATCTCTTGCAGAACTCATTGTTTATAGCCTGGTACAGACCTCTGATTCTGTCATCTGCTTTTTCCACATGAACGATTACGGTTTCTTTGCTGTTTGTTTTTGCAAATTCCCCCAGTGTAACTGCAACAATTTTGCCATCTATCCGTATCACACCGGTAAGTAAACCCTTCCCTACATATTTCAGAAGTTCCCTTATTGCGATGTTCTCCATTTCAAGTATTTCTTTCCACTCTTCAGGTGTTTCTCCAAGCTTGTACTCGTTCTTGCTGTAAACATATTCTAATATTTCCGGAACCATAGACTCTGTAGCTTCCTCATAAACAAATTCATAATTGTTATGGAAATAGTTGAGGTGATTTTTCTTCTGGTGGAGTTTTCTACCCTTTAAAGTAACCAGATCTTCCTTCAGATAAATGTAGTCGTCATCATCGCGGCTGTGGCAAAGCTCCACATCTTCCCCAAAGGCCTCCTTCAATATATGTGTAAGGGACTCAGGAATCAGGCTTAAGGCGAAATCCTGATTCTTTTCCTTAAAAATGTGTTTTGATTTGCACAATGTCTTCTTGATTTTTTCAACATCATAGGTACCATCCTTGGTAAGGGGAAAGGCCATACTATATTGCTTTTCACCATTTTCATCGGTCTCTCCACCTGCCACACAGAGGTACCCTTCGATGATATCCCATGTCAGGTCATGGGTGTCTCGCCACATATAGTGAGCTAAAAAAGTATATGCACATGACTCGTAATCATAGCCGTCAAAATAGCTGTTTAACAGTTCTATTTCCTTTTCACTTAAATCGTCAAATCTATTATTAAAAATCATTATTTTACTATTGCAGAAATCGCCTTGAATTCAGGTTCTTTTGCTCCTCCTAACAGTTCGTAAAGAATACTTTCGCTGCAAGTGATGGTAACACCTGCCTCAGACATCCTTTCCAGAGAAAGAAGATGGTTCTCAAGATCTCTTGATCTTGCACAGTCAGCAGCAAGTGCCACGTTATAGCCTGCTTCAAGAAGATCTAACGCAGTCTGTTCAACACAGATATGTGTTTCAATACCTGCCAGAATAACCGTCTTTTTCCCTGATTTCAAAAGAGCAGCCTTAAACTCCTCATTTTTATATGCGCTAAAGGTGGTCTTATCTATTTCTTCAAACTCACCATATGCGGCACCTACTTCTGAAGTTGTGTTTCCAAGACCTCTGGCATACTGAGTTGTCACCAGCTTAGGAATCTGAAACACGTTTAAGCCGCCTGCCAGCTTGATAATATTCTTTTCAATCTTCTCTTTTTCGGCCATTGCAGGTAAAAGCTTTTCCTGGAAATCAATTGCCACCAGTATTACTTCATCTCTTTTTAACCTTAAAATGCTCATATATTCAACTCCCATTCTTTTATTTCTTCTAATCCTGCGTAATCGTTTAAATCATATTTTATTGCAGAAACGGTCGCATAGCCTTCATGTATAAGCTTTACGTCAAAGTTGTCATCTGTATCTTCCGGCGGAAGCGGTTCTCCCACATATCTGTACACCGTTTTTTCACCATCTGCCTCAACGGTTTCAAACCACTGGTCATATATGATTTTGCCCAGCTTTGCGGCTTTTACCCCTAAAATATCTTCAGCGGGAATATCCGGAGTGTTTATACTTATTACTCCCATTCTACCTTTTGCTTCTAAAGCCATCGGCAGAACATCCTTTGCAAGCTTGCAGGCCGCTTCAAAATGACTTGCTTCATGGCTGCACACAGAAACCGCAACAGAAGGTATTCCCTCCATAAGGCCTTCAGCTGCCGCAGACACGGTTCCTGAGTACATGGTATCTGTCGCAAGGTTGGCTCCCAGGTTAATTCCTGCATACACTGCATCAATATGGATGCCTTCTCTTTTCAATACATCCAGTCCAAGCTTAACGCAGTCAGCCGGAGTTCCTGTACATTCATAGGCGCGCTTTGCACCCTCCATTTCAACCTTTTTTAAAGCAACTTTACCTCTAATGCTCAGGGCATGACTGCTGGCACTTCTCTGGTCGTGAGGCGCCACCACATAAACATCGCCGCAGCTGCTCATAGCCTTTACCAGTTCCCTGATACCTGTTGCATTTATTCCATCATCATTTGAAATCAATATGTTCATTCTGTTATTTCCATCACCTTTCCAATACTGTCATTTATCACTAAATCGGCTCTGTCATCATATGGTGTCGCCTGCTTGTTTATGAGAACTAAATTGTTGCCCCTAAAATAGCGAATTAAACCCGCCGCAGGATATACCACCAGAGAAGTGCCACCGATTATTAAAGTATCTGCCTTTTGAATTGCTTCGATAGCTCCCATCATACATGCATCATCAAGAGCCTCCTCATAAAGAACTACATCCGGCTTAACTACTCCACCGCATTCACTGCAGCGAGGAATGCCATTCTGGCAGTTCTTATCATCCATAATATAGTCCAGGTCGTGGAACTTGCCGCAGCTCATACAGTAATTTCTCAATACACTGCCATGAAGCTCAAAGACATTCCTGCTTCCTGCCTTCTGGTGAAGACCATCTATGTTCTGAGTGACAACAGCCTTTAATTTGCCCTGTTTTTCAAGATAAGCAAGGGCCTTGTGAGCCTTGTTTGGTTCTGCCTCTGTATAAATCAAATTGTTTTTGTAGTAATCATAGAAGGTTTCCATGTGTCTCATAAAAAATGAATGGGACAGCATCTCCTCAGGCGAACGGCCATATTGCTTCTGTGCATTATAAAGGCCCTTTTCTGAACGGAAATCCGGGATGTTACTCTCTGTCGAAACTCCGGCTCCCCCAAAGAACACTATGGATGATGAATTATCAATTATTTTTTTTAGTCTTTCGTCCATAATAACCGTTATATCCTTCCTTAAAAATATATTATCTGAAGCCAACCGTCTTCAGACCATTGCATTAATTATACCACTTATGATAAAATTTTGGTAGTAATTTAGGGGAGGTTTTGAAGATGAATAATAAGGAAAAAGTGGCTCTTGTCTTAAGCGGAGGCGGTGCAAAGGGAGCTTACGAGGCAGGCGTGTGGCAGGCCCTTACAGATTTAGGCATCAATATTGACATTGTGACAGGTACATCTGTAGGTTCAATAAACGGCGCTATGGTATGTCAGGGGGATCTTGAGCTTACAATCAAGATGTGGCGCGAGCTTGAAACTCACATGATCTTCGACGTTGCAGAAGGCAGTCAGCCCATTGATTATGCCAGAGAAATTGTGATCAACAAGGGTGCAGGCTCAACTAGACTAAAAAAGTTACTTTCAGAATATGTCGATGAAGAAAAGATTAGAAATTCCCCTATAGAATACGGTCTTGTCACAGTAGAAAGAAACACATTAAAGCCCGTTAAACTCTTCAAAGAGGACATTAAAGAAGGACAGATTGTTGACTACATAGTTGCCAGTGCGTCGGCTTATCCCGCAATACACGCACACGAAATAGACGGGGTTGAATATATCGACGGTGGCTATGCAGACGTTCTGCCGGTTGACATGGCTGTTGAAAAAGGCGCAACCAACGTTATTGCTGTTAAGCTCAATGCCATAGGAGTCCTGAAACACGATTCACTAAAAAATGCGCCTAATCTTACAGTCATCGAATCTAAATGGCCTTTAGGAAACACCTTAATCTTTGATACAGATAACGCCAGAAAGATAATGAGGCTAGGCTTTTTAGATGCCATGAAGGCTTTTGGCGTCTTTGAAGGAACATACTATGCATTTGCAAAAGGTTCTTTCAATAAAACCGATACAAAGATGGCTGATTTGTGTGCCAAGCTGTTCGATATGGATCCTACTCTGGTATATACCAAGGATTCTTTTCTTAAGAAACTAAAAGAAATAATCGGCAATTCAACCAGTGAGCTTGATGAGGCACTTGAAAACTTCAAGCATCTCGGAACAGGTGCATCTGCCATTCACGAGCTTATAAAGGACATCAAAAATCTGTCCGGAAGCCACATCTTCTGTCTGGTTATGGCACAGAACATAAAAGAAAAAGGTCCCGACAGCATCTTCCTGTCAAGGCCTGTTATAAAGCTTCTGCCCGAAGCAGTTATGGCTGCAAGATTTCTTGTTAAATTTCAGCTGATATAAGCAAAGTCACTGCTATGAAAAATCAAGGGTTGTTGACATTGATCAATTTCAATGTTAACAACCCTTATTGATTCTAATTAATAAAATATCCCTTATTTGTCGATTCTGTACTCGAAAAACTTATTTGCAGGAGTCTTATAAAGCGCCATTGCAATAAGTGTTGCAAGCACTAAGCCTACAGTAAACTGGATCACGTTAAAAGGTGCTCCCAGGAATCCTGCTAAAAGGTTCCCTGCAAATACGCCATCTACGATACCGTATCCTATAACCATTTCCAGTCCCGCGATAACCATTCCTATGATTTGAATTACAGGCATCCCTCCAATCTTCACCGCTGCAAGCTTGCTCTTTGATGAAGCTTCAATAAACCATCCCATGATGAAGCCCATAATTCCTTTGATGATAAAGGTCCATGGCGCATAAACAGCATATCCCGCTATCATATCTGCCATAGCTGAACCGAGACCTCCGGCCACAGCGCCACCCTTCTTGCCCAGCAGCAATACTGCTAAGAATATCATGCTGTCCCCAAGATGAATATATCCTTGTGTAAAAGGTGATGGAACCCTGATTGCAAAGGTTGCCAGCATTACCAGGCAAATCATAAGTGCTGTTAATACTAATCTGTTTGTTTTTTCATTTCTTGACATTTCACTTTCCCCTTATTGCTTTTTTTATCTGATATATATATAATACAACTAAAATGTATTCTTCAAAATATGCAGTTTTAATTATTTTTATATGTATAATTTATGCAAGGAGGCATTATGAAGCCCATTATTCTGGATATTAATAACAATTCTTCCGATTCACTATACATACAGTTATATAACACCATCCGCAACGGAATTCTTCAGGGGGACATCAAAGAAGGGGAACGTCTGCCTTCCTTAAGAGCCCTTGCCAAGGATTTGAACATCAGTATAACGACGACCCAGCTGGCATATAACCAGCTTCTGGTTGAAGGCTACATCACAAGCAGGCCTCAGTCAGGATATTATGTTTCTGAAGGGCTTAAACTTGTTCATCAGGACTCCCAAGGCAACTTCAGCAAAGAGGATATTCCTGAACTTTATATTTCTGAAGAAAACCCTTATATCTGCGATGCTGAGTGCTTTGATTTCGTAAAATGGAAAAAATGTGCAGCAAGAGTTTTTAACGATTACTCCGATATGCTCCTTTTTGAAAGCGATCCTCAGGGAGAGGCTGCGCTCCGTGTGGAAATATGCAAATATGTCTATTCTGCACGTGGAGTTACATGCTCTCCGGGTCAGGTTGTAATCGGTGCAGGTACTCAGCAGATAACCAATCACCTTTGCAGAATTCTATCTCAAATGGACATAAATCATGTATCCCTGGAGTCACCGGGGTATCTGCCTGTACAGAGCAGCTTCTCTGATAAGGGTTTTGCCATTTCCCATGTGCCCGTTGATAGAGACGGTCTTGATATTTCAAGACTTCCAATAAATATTTCTTCAGCCGTTTATGTGAGCCCGTCAAACCAGTTCCCTACCGGGGCTGTCATGCCTGTGGGTCGCAGACACCAGCTCCTTGAGTGGGCACAGGCAAACGGCAGCATTATCATCGAAGACGATTACGACAGTGAGCTTCGATATTTCGGCAAGCCCGTTCCTGCCCTTCGCAGCCTTGATAAGGACAACAATGTAGTGTACTTGGGCTCCTTCTCATCCACCCTTTTCCCTGCGGTGAAAATATCCTACATGGTTCTTCCCGAGCCAATGGTAAGCATATTTGAAAAAATCAAAAACCACTATACCCAGACCTGCTCCAAGGCGGAGCAGCTCACTCTCGCCTTGTTTATGGAAAAAGGCTACTATAGCACAGGTATCCGAAAACTTCGTAAGCTTTATTCACAAAAGCTTACCATGACACTTGCATCCTTTGCCAAGTATAACAGCGGCAACGTATCCCCTATTGATACGCGTTCAGGCATCAACCTGACTATAAAAATCAAAACAAAAAAAACAGCCGAAAGACTTTGCTCTGAAGCAAAATCTCTCGGCTTGCAGATGATTCCTCTGTCGGAGCTTACCGATCAGGATACAACTTCACTGATTTTCTACTACAGTAAGCTTCCTCTCAATAAAATAGAAAGTCTCATCAAAAATCTCATTGAGCTTTGGGAGAGCTAACCCTTCACCAGTTCAACATCTTCGCTGGACTTGGTAACAGTACCATCTTTATCGACGAAAATGGCCTCAATGCCTGGTATTTGTTTCACCAGAGCAAGGCCTTTTTCTTTGCCCAAGGCAAGGCAGCTGGTGCTGATTCCGTCACAGTCGGCAGAGCTTCCCTTTTCGCCTATTATGGTTACAGAAAGCAGATCGGTATCAATAGGATGCCCCGTTTTACTGTCTAACACGTGGTGGTATCTTTTGCCGTCAATTTCAAAATATCTTTCGTAGGTTCCAGATGTAACAATGGTCTTATCCTTGCTCATATAAAGGCCTAAAAGTCCTCCGTTCTCAGACTGAGGATCCTTTATGCCTACTGCGAATTCCGTTCCTTCGGCTGTATTGATATCCTTACCTTTTTCTCCTATTACAACGATATTGCCACCGAGATCAACTATAGCGCTTGTTACACCTTCTGATTCCAGGTATTCTGCAACTTTGTCTGCAATATATCCCTTTGCAATTCCACCAAGATCTATCTCTGACTGTGGGTCAAGGAGCCTTATGGAATCTCCTTCAATCACGATATTCTTATAGTTCACATGGCTTACAGCATCACTTACTGCATTCTCATCGGGAATCTCGCCGATGCGGTTGCCCTGGTCGTCCATCTCCTGAAAATTCCAAAGATCGGTTACCTTCCCTATAGTAATATCAAAAGCTCCCTCAGAAAGTTCTCCGTACTTTATTCCCTTCTGCACTACCTCCAGAGTTTCTTCGCTGACCTTTACCGCCTTTCCACCTGCATGGTTGATATTATATATATCACTGCCTTCGATAGTCTTGCTCAGCTTTTTTTCGTAGCTGTCGCAAAGTCTGAAGGCATCTGTTATGAGGGTAAGAACTTCCTTCTGGATTTCGTCTTCCGAAAGGGATTCTAGACCGTTCATTGAATACACTGTAACTGTGCAGATGGTGTTCAAATGATAACTGGTCTTGCTTATTCCGGTATTATTGACTTGGGTATTGCACCCCAGTTGTGGTATAATAAGTATTAATATGAGCAGACATACTGCTGTAATTTTTTTCATAAAATTAACCTTTCTTCTTGGAGTTTAGAATGATTAAAAAAGCTGATATCGTTCTCTTCTTTGTACTTCTGGCGTTTGGTCTTGCACTATCATGGAATTCCCTGTTTTACGGTGCGGCCGGAAACAAGGTCCTCATCACCGTCGACGGCCAGCCCTATGGAACCTACAGCCTATATGAAGACAAGGAAATAGAGATTGAAAACGAAAATCATATAAATCATATTATCATAAAGGACGGTCTTGTTTCAATGTCTTATTCTGATTGCAAAAACCAGATTTGCGTTAATTCAAAACCCATTTCGACTTCTAAAGATTCCATCGTTTGCCTTCCAAACAAGGTTATGGTGGAAATTGTAGGAAAAGAGCAGGGAGGTGGTGCAGATGTCATCTCAAACTAACCGCCAATCCAGCTATGCTCTGCGCACCAAACGATTGGCTTTGAGCGCCATTCTGGCGGCCCTGGCAATGATTTTTTCATATATTGAAGCATTGTTTCCTCTTCCCGTCCCGGTTCCCGGAATCAAGGTGGGACTTGCCAATCTAGTCATAATAATTGCCATATACAGACTTGGTTTCAAGAATGCCTTTCTTATCAATGTAATAAGAATTTTAACAACAGGTCTTCTGTTTACAGGCCTGTTCGGTGCAATTTATTCACTGTCCGGCGGCATACTAAGCCTCATGGCAATGTACCTTTTATATAGAACTGACAAGTTCAGTATGGTAGGAGTAAGCATGGCAGGCGGTGTATTTCATAATCTCGGTCAGCTCATAACAGCATGTATCATTATGTCAAACTACAGACTTATGTCCTACTTCTCGGTATTAGTCTTTGCAGGCATGATAAGCGGTATTCTAATCGGCGTTGCAGCTCATCTTGTATATCAGAAGCTGCCTCATTTAACAATATAGGACAGGTGAAAAAAATGAAGATATGGTCAATTTTCTTTAGCCCGACGGGTACAACAAAAAAAGTGGTAGCTTCTATATCAAGAGAGCTTTCAATGCTATTAGGCGCAAGTGTGGAGGAATATGACTTTACTCTGCCCTCTGCCAGAGAAAACTTTCCAGATATAGACGAAGGGGACATAGTTGTTTTCGGCACACCTACATATGCAGGCAGAGTTCCTAACGTGCTGCTTAAGTATTTAGATACAATCGAAGGAAACGGCGCCCTTGCAGTTCCCGTAGTTACTTTTGGCAACCGCAACTTTGATAATTCACTTATAGAGCTTCGAGATATTTTGCAGAATCACAATTTCAGAACTATAGCTGCTGCAGCCTGCTCTTGCGAGCACTCCTTCTCTCATTATCTTGGATTGGGAAGACCTGACGCAAAGGATATAGATGAGCTTACCGAATTTGCTGACTCCATAGCAGCTATGCTTGACAAACCTCTTTCTGCTGCAACTGTAGAAGTGGACGGAATTCCTGAAAACTATGGTGGATATTACAAACCCCAGGACAGACATGGCAATCACATCGATATCAGAAAGGTTACCCCAAAGGTGGGCAAAGCCTGCATCAACTGTGGTCTGTGCGCAAGAGTATGCCCTATGGGCTCCATAGATTTTAATGATATTACTAAAATGCAAGGTATCTGCATCAAGTGCTGTGCATGCTATAAACTCTGTCCCACTTCTTCAAGATATTTCGATGACGAAGGGTATTTATATCACAAGAAGGAGCTTGAAGATATGTATAAAAGAAGAGCCTCAAACTCTTTTTACTTTGCAAAATAAGCACAAAAACAGGAGGGCTATCTTAACTCATAGAGTAAGTAAGATAAGATCCTCCTTTTTAGTTCATTTAACAAGCAATTTAATTCTATTTTGCAGCCTTAAACCAAGCTATCATCAGCCTGCCTGCTCCATAAGTATCCTCAAATACAGGTTCTCTTGAAACCATATCTCCAAGTTCGTTAACCCAGTAGCTGAATTCATAGCCTTCATCAGGAGTCGCAATGTATGTCTGATAGCCGGGTGCAAACTTTACACCCACGCTGCCTCCTTTTACAGCACCAAGTTCAATAAGAAACATGCCGTTACTGCCCGGTGCGCATGCTTTTATCTTCTTTAGAGGATTGCCTGTACAATCCAGCACCTCAAGTTTTTTGTTTTCCATAAGGTCAAGGTCAGTAATCATATTGTTCTGAACATGAATTTCAACCAAATTTTCTCCCCTTGCAACATTTAATTTAGCAAGATTGCTGTCTCTCATGTCTAGTACTTCTCTTTTTTCTTCCGTCATAATGCTTCCCTCCAAAACAAACGATAGATGTATTATCTCACAAGATTGTTATTTAGTCAAACTTAACCCTGTTAATATAATAACATACAAACTTACCTTTTACACCGCCTCGCAAAAGTGCTAAAATAGTTTTTAAGCTATTAACATAATACACTTTAAATAATACACTTTAATTAGGCTGGAGATGATTTGACATGAAAATATTTTGATTCAGTATAAGAGAATTTGACGAAGAAGCTTTTTTGAAGCAGTATTGCGAGAAATATAATGTAGAATATGACTACACCAGTCAGACTCCCTGCCTTGACGTTGTAGAACACGAAGGTGGACTGTACTATTTCAATAGAATGGGTGAACCTTTAAACAATCCACGTTTGGCTATTTTAAATTCTTATCCAAACGTTATTGTCACTCCTCATACTGCCTTCTACACCGATGAAGCAGTTTCAAATATGGTAGAAAATTCAATACTTAATATTATTGACTACTTAAATTAGACTTTTACACGAAAAAACGATTTAAATACACAAGGATAGAAAGGATAGATTTATATAGAAAAAATGAGCAAGCAAACGATACAGACCGAATCCGCCGGAAGATTAGGTGGACTGGTCGGAACTAGAGATTTTTATAAAAAAGTATTAATGGTGGCCGTTCCCATTATGATCCAAAACGGTATTACTAATTTCGTCAGCCTGCTGGATAACATAATGGTGGGACAGGTCGGAACGGAACAAATGTCCGGTGTGGCAATTGCCAACCAGTTAGTCTTTATTTTTAATCTCTGCATTTTTGGTGCAGTGGCTGGAGCAGGTATACTGGGAGCCCAGTTTTATGGCAGCGGTAATCACGCAGGCGTTAGAGATACGTTTCGATTTAAGCTGATTTTCGGAGCTGTTCTGGCAGTCATTTTCGCAGGAATTTTTTTAGGTGCCGGAGAAACGTTGATTCAGCAGTTTATTCATCAGGGCGAAAGCGAAGGCGATCTTGCGGCTACGCTATATTATGGCAAAGCTTATCTTACGGTGATTGTCATTGGTCTTCTGCCCTTTGCCATGACGCAGGCCTACTCAGGTACACTGCGTGAAACAGGAGAGACAGTTGTTCCCATGATTGCCGGTATTATTGCAGTGCTTGTCAATTTGGTATTCAACTATATCTTAATCTTCGGAAAATTTGGAGCTCCGGCTCTTGGCGGAGTTGGTGCAGCCATTGCAACTGTTATATCGCGTTTTTTGGAACTTGCTATTGTTGCTTTTTGGACCCATAAGCATGCAGAAAAGAATCTTTTCATCAAAGGAGCTTTGCGCAGTTTTTATATACCGCCTTCTCTCATGAAGCAGATTATCGCTATTGGACTTCCATTGTTTATCAATGAATTTCTATGGTCTTTCGGAATCACCTTTATGAACCAGTGTTATTCTGTAAGAGGTCTTGAGGTAGTAGCAGCATTGAACATTGCAAATACAATAGGTAACTTGTTTAACGTTGTTTTCCTGTCACTGGGTAATTCAATCGGCATCATAATCGGTCAGATGCTGGGTGCAGGCAGACTTGAAGAAGCAAGGCATGAGGATCGTCAGCTCATTGCATTCTCTGTGTTCTGCTGCTTTATTACCGGCGGTACACTTTTGCTTATTTCACCGTTCTTCCCTGATCTTTATAATACAGAGGAAATCGTAAAGCATCTTGCAACGCAGATTATTTTCATTACCGGGTGCTGTCAGCCTCTTTATGGCTTTGTACACGGCAGCTACTTCACACTTCGTGCCGGAGGAAAGTCCATTGTCACTTTCCTCTTTGACAGTGCATACATGTGGGCCGTTCCTATTCCTATTGTCTTCGTTTTGGCAAAGTTTACGGCGATTCCCATTCAAATCGTCTTCCTTGTTGCAGAACTTTCCAATATCATCAAATGCACTGTTGGCTTCGTTCTGGTTAAGAAGGGCGTTTGGATTAAGAACATCGTTGATTAAAAGTTACAGCGGTATAATTATTATTCGCAAATTAAAAGGGTAACTGCATGGACCGATTAATCTGCTGTCCGGTGCAAGCTACCCTTTTTATTATATCAATTTCAGCCTATTATTTTCTCTATTTCATCCTTGTACACGCTATAATCGAGATTATCTGCTCTAAGCGCAAGTACCTTTCTAAGTACGGCAAAATTTTCTCTATTAATAGGAAAAATTTTCAGAGCATAAGCTCCTCCAAGAAGGCACAACGATGGAACGAGAATAAATGCAGCATTGAGGAACATCATTACGCTTTCGCTCTGAGCAGACGCATTTGCATCAAACCCTGCCATGTTGAAGAAAACACCAAAGCCCTGTACTACTAATGCAGTCATGATTGTGCCTACAATAGATACAAAGGACATAATATCTCCCTCTCTTCTCTTATTGTTTGCAAATTCATCCACCTCAACAATGTCATAAAACAATGAACCGCTAAGTTGCCAGAAGCCAGTTGTCACCAGTGCCATTAAACCAACATATACAGCGCAAAACAGTACGGAATCTGCCGCAAATAAATATATGCCTATGCCTGCAAATCCGCAGATGCCCATTGAAACCATCTGCTGCCATGCCTTACTCTTTATCATGGCCATCTTGTCAACCAGTGGCGTCGATAAAGTGAAAATGATGATGGTGAATACATATATGTAAGAAGAATACCTGTTATCAAGTCCCAAATTATATTTGAGAAAATATATAGTACCTACATTGTTTATTGCAAAAGCGACTGAGAATGCTATTTTATATATAAGAAGCAGTCTCATAGGTTTTAGCTTCAACAGCTCAAAGTAGTTTACAATTATGTGTTTAAATACATTTTTCTTTTTGGGCATAAGGGTTACCCTTGCAGGCTCCTTAACCAGAAAAAGACTGGTGCCCCAGCTTCCCAATGCTATTAACCCCAAAATAACGCCCATAAGCTGCCATCCTGCCGCCTCTCTTCCCACAAACAATTCCAAAATCACAAGGGGCATTATATAACCAATTGCATTACCTACAATGGAGAAAAGTCTAGATATGGTTCTTAGTCTTGTTCTTTCGTCATAATCAGTTACCACATCTGCACCTAATGCATTGTATGGTATTTCGCAGTTAGAGAAAAATACTCTGAACAATATTGCAAAGGCAAGATAATATGCAATCTGAACATAAACAGGTGCTTCGATTTTTCTGACGACGAAAAACATTATCGGCAGAATCGTTATCGTCGAAGCAAGTATAAATGGTCTTCTTCTTCCAAACTTTGAGTTGCATCTATCGGAAACGTTTCCTACAACCATTCCCGCAACAGCCTCTATAATGAGGGCTACCGAGGAAATAGTAGATGCAATTGTAGCATTGAAACCAACGCAGTTAGTCAGAAACACCACATGATATGTCGCCATAAAATAGTATACTGACCCAATTCCGATAGCCCCAAAGCCGTAGCCGAATTTCATCATAGTTTATCTTCTTCCATGAATACAGCGTTTGTTCCGTGAATCTTGAAAAATTCCTCAGCTGCATTCTTTCCTAATTCTTCAGGACATGTCTTGATTTTCTCAATGGATTCTCTTTCGTCTATTGTAAGAATCTTCTGGTCGCGCATAATTATCCTGCCGTTTACTACAGAAAGTGCTACCTCAGGACCTCTTGCACTGTAAACCAGATTAGGAACAATGTTTCTCATTGGATATGTATAAACAGGAAGCATTGATGGGTAATCTAGGTCAATTGCAATAAAGTCTGCCTGCTTGCCTGATTCTAGTGAGCCGACAATATCATCAACGCCGATAGCTTTTGCACCTTCTATGGTTGCCATTCTGAGTGCTTTCCAAGCCGGCATTATTTCAGGATTCTGACATTTTATCTTATTGAACAGGCATACATTCTTCATTTCGTGAATAATGTTGTGGCAGTTGTTTCCCGGCGCTTGGTCGGAGCCAAGAGCTACAAATCCGCCTGCATCCTGAAATGCCATGCTTGGGCAAACAATACCATCAATAATGCCTATTGATGCAGGGTTTACAATCATTGTTGCACCCTTCTTTGCTACAAATTGTGCCTCTTCCTCTGTGCAGTCGGTTAAGTGTACAGCAATCAGATCTCTGTCAAGAAGTCCTATATCATCAAGGAAGTGTACCGGTCTCTTGCCGTAACGCTTTACAATCTGATAGGTTTCACGATCTCCCTGCTGAACATGCATATGCATCTTTGTCTTGTAATCCTTAACAATTTTCTGGACTTTAATCAGCATTTCAGGACTTACAAAGTCAGGGCCCTGTGGTCCAAAAAGGATTCTTATTCTGCCATCACCTTTGTTATGCCATTTGTCATAAAGCTCAATGTTTCTCTTTAGAGAAATTTCTCCCTGCTCATCATCAAATTCATATAATTCACCAGGATTATATACTCTAAATTTAGCTGCTCTCACATTCTGAGCGATATTTCCTCTTGCACCTATTTTATCAATAAAAGCGCATACGTTTTCCATTTCCCCATTATAATCTCCGAGAGTAGTTGTTCCTGCTTTAATTGCTTCAATAATAGCAACTTCACTGCCTATATCCTTTTGCTGTGAGGTTGCAGCATTATCAAATGGCTGAAGTCCATACATCATCCAGTTGTTAGTATCCTGCGCAAGACCTCTCATTACATTACAGCCTGTGTGCATATGACCATCGATAAATCCAGGGAAAACTGCATGATGGTCAAGCTCAAGCACTTCTTCTGCCTTATATTCTTTCTCTGCAATTTTTTCATCAACAAAATCCACTATCTTTCCGCCATCAACTAACATAGCTACGCCATTTTTGTATCCAACGCCTTCTCCCTGCATAGTGTAAAAATGAGGTGCTTTTACAATCATATCAACCTTTTTCATCGTTTTCCCTCCGTTTGTGAATTGATTTTTAGAACATTGCTTTATTTAAATACCTGTATAACATCCTGCATACATCTTTGCAGGGATATACTGACCCATTCCGTATTCACCGACGAATTTGCCTTTTTCCACGGCCACTGAACCTCTAAGCAATACTGTTTCAACCTTTCCCTTTAGAGGTCTACCCTCATAAACGTTATAATCTACGCCGTTAGGATTATCCTCATGCTTTACAACACCGCGGAATGCAGGGTCGAAAATAACTATATCAGCATCTGAACCAATCTCCAGCGCACCCTTCCTTGGGAAGATACCATTAATCTTTGCAGGATTTGTTGAAACAAGCTCGACAAACTTCTGCTTTG
Source organism: uncultured Clostridia bacterium (assembly GCA_945788655.1). Lineage (GTDB taxonomy): Bacteria > Bacillota > Clostridia > Peptostreptococcales > Anaerovoracaceae > Fimisoma. The sequence goes on from CALZMV010000003.1 coordinate 16,463, forward strand.
ATATTCTTCCTGTTTCAACGCCATAGGTCCATATCATCTGGAACCTGTCTCCAGCTCCTGGTGAACCGTTTGGAATCATTGTAAAGTTATCTCTTCCTGCCTGCTTAAGTTCTGCAACATCTATACCACAGTGATCTGATGAAATTGCGGTCAATAAACCGCTGTTTAACTCATCCCATAGAGCATCGATATCCTCCTGATCTCTCAAAGCAGGTGAACATACATATTTAGCGGCTTCATTGAAATCTGGATTTTCCAGCACTTCTTTAGTAGTTGTCAGGTAATGGGTACATGTTTCACCATTAATATTGATGCCATTTCCCTTTGCTTCTCTGATCTGATCCATTGCTTCTCTGCAGGTTACATGAGCAACATATAACGGCGTGCCAACCTTTCCTGCAATATAGGCTGCCCTTCTAACGCCTTCAGCTTCTGTAAAAGGTGGTCTTGAAACATAGTGATACTTCGGTGTAAGCTGTCCATTCTTTACACATTCGTTTCTTAAAAAGTCTAAGATTTCTCCGTTTTCTGCGTGAACAAATACGGTTGCTCCCACTTTTTTCGCTTTTTCCAGTATTCTATAGTAGGATCCGTCATCCACATGAAGGGGAGAACCGTTATAGGCCATGAAAATCTTTATGCTTGAAATTCCTTTTTCAGGGAACTGGTCAATCTCATCGAAAATGCTATCCATTAGATATGTCACCATTGCATGAAGTGCAAAGTCAACACAAGCTTTGCCTCTGGCTCTCTCGTTAATTCTATAGTCTATGGAATCAAGAAGTCCAGTGTTCGGATCCTGCGGTGCAAAGTCTATAATAGTAGTTGTTCCACCAATAATAGCATTGTCAGTTGTTTCATATCCTGCAGTATCCTTATCTCCTACGTTGCATAATGCAGAATAATGTGTGTGCTGGTCTACACCACCTGGCATTACATATTTACCTGATGCATCGATAACCTTATCTGCTTCGCAATCGATCTCACGAGCAATATTTACAATCAATTCATCCTCAATTAAGATATCTCCCTTAAATTCATTCCTATCAGTAATAATTGTACCGTTTTTTATTAATGTTTTCATTACCTAGTCCTCCTACTTAAAATTAGGCAAATCAAGAATTCCATCAAAGCCTTTTATTTCTTTAGTTTCAGGATATGCAAAAGTGTTTGCCTTGCTTGTTTTGACGCCCATCTTTACATAGGCCTCTGCAAGCTTTATGGCCGGCATTACTCCATCCAGGACCGGAACTCCTAACTCTTCCTTTAATGAATCTACAAAGTCTACGAATCCGGCACAACCGAGAAGAATGCATTCAGCTCCATCTTCTTCTACGGCTTTTCGTCCCTGTTGAGCTAATGCTGCCAAACCCATCTCTGGATTCCTCCCGAATTCAAGAACGGAAAGCCCAGTGCTTCTGATGGATCTGCAGAAAGGTTCTGCTCCATAATTTTTTACAACGTCTTCTGTTACCTTCCTTGAGCGGTCAAGAACGGAAACTATGCTGAAATACGGTGCCAGAACCTTTGCAGTTGCAATTGCAGACTCTGCAATTCCCAAAACAGGTTTATCAGTTATTTCTCTTGCAGCCTGCAGGCCTGGATCTCCAAAGCATGCTATAATATATGCATCCGCGCCTTCCTGCTCTCCCTTGACTATTTCCTGAAGGACTCCAGGTATTGCAAGATATTCATCCACATATGTTTCAACGCTGTCCGGACCTGTCTTTGGACTTACAGCTATTATCTCGGTATCAGAATCGGCATATCTTTTTGCCATGCGTTCGATACTTTCAGTCATGCTTGAAGTCGTATTTGGATTAATAATCTTAATTTTCATTTAGTTTGCCTCCATCTACTTTCTTTATTGCCTCTAATAGAACCTCTCCTCCTGCCTTTATATCCTCTTTAGAGGAAAATTCATTCCTATGATGGCTTAATCCATCTCTGCTCGGAATAAAAAGAAGACAAGAAGGTATTATCATACTTGTATTGATTACATCATGACCCGCACCACTGTATATAGGAATATTATCAAGTTCTAATTGATCAGCACATTCTTTAAGGATTTCTTTGAGTCTATTATCACATGGTGTTTCAGGCTGTATTATCAGCCGTTCTATTTCAACTCCCTTGTCAGTCCAGCGTTCCTTAATCTGCTCTACTACGCGATACATTTCTGTCATGGATTTATCTCTAAGCTCAATGACCAATTCTACTTCACCGGGGATTACATTCACTGCCCCCGGCTTAACCTGAAGGGTTCCTACAGTGCAAACCATGGTATCGTTTGTCTTCCTTACAGTATCCATAAGATCAACTATCAGACGGCTTGCAGTTTCTAAAGCATCATTTCTTAAAAACATAGGTGTGCTTCCGGCATGATTTGCCTTTCCTGTGATTTTCGTAGTATACCTTTGGATTCCAAAGATGCCTTCAACGATCCCTATAGTTTTTCTTTTAGCTTCAAGAATTCCCCCCTGCTCAATATGATACTCAAAATACGCCAGATAATCTACTCCATTTTTCCTGCATGAATCAAAATCTTCTTCTGTTATGTTTTGTCTGTTCATTGGTTCTACCATCGATTTTTCGAACTTGCATCCAGCAAAGGCCTTGCTTCCAAAGGTTCCCCCAACTACATTTCCTTCCTCTTCATTGAAAGCGATTACCTGCAGGGGATGTTTATTTTTATAGCCTTCTTCTCTTAAAGACCTTATTACTTCAATACCTGCAAGAACGCCTAATGCGCCATCATAAATTCCACCGTTTGGAACAGTATCTATGTGTGAACCCATAGCAATGATTTTCTCCATTTCATTCCCATCGCTATGTGCCGGAAGTGTTCCGATAAGATTCCCTACCTTGTCTATTTCTACCTTTAGACCGGCTTCCTTCATAAGTTCCTCGACATAATCCCTTCCCATAAAGAAGGCCTTGCTATAGGCCATTCTATTGGCACCATTTTCTTCATCGAAGCCGATGTTACCTAATGTAAAAATACTTTCCATCAGCCTATCTATGTTAATAGCCATTCTGTTCAGCAACCTTTCTCAGAAAATCTTCCATAGCGTCTAGCCCTTTTTCAAGTGATTCCATGGATGATGCATAAGATAATCTAACATATCCTTCGCCATATTCGCCAAAGGCATCCCCCGGAACCACAACAACCTGCTTTTCTTCCAGAAGCTTTATTGCGAATTCTTCACTGCTCATTCCCGTTTCTTTAATAGAGAAGAATGCATAAAAGGTTCCCTTTGATTTTTCATACTTAACAAGAGGCATTTCTTTGATTCTGTTATAAACATAATCACGTCTTTCTTTATAGCTGTTTACCATCATGTCTAGATGCTGTCGGCTTCCCTCAAGGGCTGCCACAGCGGCATACTGGCAAGGCATTGCAACACATGCACAGATGTTTTCCTGAAGCTTTGTAATTTGACTAATTAAGAATTCTGGTCCTGCAACATAGCCTACTCTGAATCCAGTCATTGCGAAAGTTTTAGAAAAACTGTCCATAACAAGTGTTCTTTCCTTCATACCCTCAAAGCTTGCAATGCTTGTGAATTCAACATCATCAAATATAATATGTTTATACACTTCATCGGAAATTACAAGCAAATCATGTTTTTTTGCCAAATCAGCAAGCTTTCGCAGTACTTCTTTGTCCAAAACTGCACCTGTTGGATTGCAAGGTGAATTAATAATAATCGCTCTAGTCCTATCTGTAACTGCGGCTTCAATTTTTTCTATATCAAGGGAAAAACCATTGTCCAAATCACAACATACGCTGACAGGAACACCTTCGCACATCTGAATCTGCTGTATGTAGTTTGTCCAACATGGCTCATTGACGATGACTTCATCGCCAGGATTTAACAGAACTTTAAGAGCCTGAAATATTCCTCCCATAGCACCTGTAGTAATAACGATTTCATTCTTTGGACTATATTCAACATTTATTTCTTTTCTTAAATAATCAGATACAGCCTTTCTCAGAGGCATGATTCCTGCGTTTTCTGAGTATTTGCTTTTACCTTCACGAATAGCTTTGCATGCTGCTTCAACTATTTCCTCAGAAGCAGTAAAGTCAGGCTCTCCTATAGTGAAGCTAATAGGATTTTCATATTCGAGAGCCTTATTGAACATCTTTCTGATTTTGGAATGTTCTATCTTTTTTGTGTTATCAGAAATACCAAACATATATAAAGACCTCCTCCTTACTATCTTTGAACTCTTCCTGAGCCGTCGCCCTCTGCAAGCTTTTTAACTTCATCCACACTTACCATGTTAAAGTCACCTTCAATTGTATGTTTCAGGCATGATGCTGCAGCTGCAAATTCTATTGACTCCTGTGGTCCATAGCCCATCACCTGAGAATAAATCAGACCAGCACCAAAGCTGTCTCCGCCACCAACACGGTCGACAATATGAACCATATACTTTTTGCTAAAGTAGCTTTTTCCATCTTCATAAAGCATTGCAGACCATCCATTGTCATTTGCTGAAATGGATTCTCTTAAGGTTATGGCAACCTTCTTGAATTGGAATTTTTGTGCAAGCTGCTGTGCAACGCTAATGTAGCCTTCGTGATTTACCTTTCCACTCGTTAAATCTGTGTTTTCAGCTGCAATTCCAAAGACATCTGATGCGTCCTCTTCATTGGCAATGCAGACATCTACATATTGACAAAGCTCAGTCATTGCTTCTCTTGCTTCCTGCTTAGTCCAGAGTTTCTTTCTATAATTCAAATCACATGAAATTGTGATGTTCTTTTCTTTTGCCTTTTTGCAGGCTTCAATGCATATTTCAACCAAATTCTTGCCGAGGGCAGGTGTAATTCCGGTAAAGTGGAACCATTCTACTCCTTCAAAGATTCTATCCCAGTCAAAATCTTCCGCCTTTGCATCCTTTATTGATGATCCATCCCTATCATATATTACCTTTGAAGCTCTTTGAGATGCTCCTTTTTCAAGAAAATATATTCCTACTCTGCTGCCACCTCTTGCAATATAGCTTGTATCAACTCCGTGTTTGCGAAGAGAATTTACTGCTGCCTGTCCAATTTCGTGTTCAGGAAGTTTTGTAATATATCTTGCATCAAGCCCATAATTTGCAAGGGATACAGCTACGTTTGCTTCTCCCCCGCCATAGGTTGCTCCAAACTTATCTGCCTGTACGAATCTGTAATATCCCTCAGGTGCAAGTCTTAGCATAATTTCTCCAAATGTAACAACTCTTTTCATTATTCATTCTCCCTTCTTATTCTGTCTACAATAGTTCTCGCTTCTCTGCTGAGACGTGTTATTTCACTCCAGTTTTCGCTATCAATAAGTGATTCTTTTACCATAAAAGAACCTCCACATGCAACAACATTCTTGCATGAAATATATTCTTCAAGATTATTTAAATCGATTCCGCCTGTCGGCATAAATTTTACTTTTGCAAAAGGTGCCGCCAATGCTTTTAATGTGCCAACACCTCCAAACTGCTTAGAAGGGAAAAACTTGAGAACTTCCAAGCCTGCTTTACATGCCATCTGAATCTCAGTAGGGGTTACACATCCAGGGTATATTTGTACACCGCTTTTTTGTGCATATTCAACTATCTCCTTATCAAATCCAGGGCAAACGATGAATTTTGCTCCAGCTTCTACTGCTTTTTTTGCTTCTTCCATAGTAAGAACAGTTCCTGCTCCAACATACATAGATGGATAAGCTTTAAGCATTCTCTTAATTGCTTCGTCTGCATTTTCCGCACGGAAAGTAACCTCCGCAAAGTTTATTCCACCTTCTATCAAAGCTTTTGCAAGTTTTTCTGCCTTGTCCAAATCTTTCAGTTTTATTACAGGTACAATGCCCGTTTCGTATAATGTGTTTTTCATTTTCTAATACCTCCTAGCCCAAAATATATCAATTAAAATCCAAGATTTAAATCGCCCTTGTGACCTATTTATATTAACCTTTATGTATTTAATTAACCTTTTAAGTATCAGCATGGTACCTTTGAATATTGTACCGGTACTTCAGTATAACTTTTATAATTCTTCATAGTTTATTTTATCTGTTGAAAGAGGCAAACACTGAAGCAGCTGCACCCTGTTTGTTACGTTCATCTTCTCGTACAGACTATGGAAATGCTTCTTTACTGTATTAACGCTTATATTCATTTTGTCGGCAATAAGCTCATTGCTATATCCCTTTACTGCATATTCAAGCAGTTCACTTTCGCGCTTTGTGAGGCTGAATTCTCTGCATATCTTTTCATGATAACCTTTTGCGTAGAAGTATCTGGTATCACCTTTTTTTATTTCATAGGATACTCTGTAAGCGAAATGTTTCTGAAGTTGATTCATAATGAACAGCTCTCGTTTGGTAAATTCGCCTTCTTTTTTATAAAATGATATCAATCCCACAACCTCCTGCCTGAAAACAATATTTATTCCCATGGAAGTTGTAAACTGATTTGGCAGATAGAAATTCTTATAAAAATTACTCTTTTTTAAACTTTCTTCTGTCAGTAATTCCTTTTCGGAGTATGCGTAATCTCTTCCACTCTCAAGTATCCAACTCAGAGGGTTATCCTTTGTATATGTCTTTTCAAATACATCTTTGTATTTATTATCTATTCCATAGACGTAAGAGTCTTTTATTTCGTTTCCATCTACCAAAGAAAAAACCGCACCGTCAAAACCCACAAGTTGCTTAAGCCATTTCATGGATTTTTCTCTTATCTCGTCAAAGGAATAAATGAAAGAAATGTTGTAAGAAATTTCGTTTAGAAACATCCATTCATGTTCTTCTAAGTATGCCATTTTTCTTCCTCCTAAAGCTCCGTTAATGCCATGGGAGGCTGTGCCAAAAACGGGACAGCCTTCCTCATTGCCTATTAAATATATGTATTAAATGTTTAGGAAAATCAAAGCTAATAATATTATTGCAGTAGCCTTTAATTCTCTCTTTGTAGGATACTCTTTGAATATCAAAACGTTTGCCAGGCTTACCATTAATATAGTTCCTACACAATTCATTGGATATGCGATATATGTTGGAACCTGTGCCAAAGCTAAAATTAAGAAGAAAGAAATAAAATAATTTGGTATGCCTGTCAAAAGTCCCAACAGTACATCCGTCTTTGTCATGGATCTCTGATTTTTCATCATTAATCCCCAGCTTATTATTGCCGATACGATAAATGTCAGGAATAAATAGTATTCCTTAATCTCAATATCGCCATATATACCATATAGTTTGAAATTGAACTCAACAAGTCCACCAAAAACAAACACCAAAATCAGCAAAGGAATTGAGGTGATATGTGTGTCTCCGCTTCCGGTGTTCATATAGACTACGCCAATCACTACAATTACAATTCCAATAACCTGAAAGGTCGTTGGAATCTCGCTGAACAAAATAAAGGACATAGCCATAGGTATTAAAATACCTAGCTTAAAGAAAGTCGTCTGCATAGGGGCTCCGTTTGCACTGATACATTTTCTTGAATAAATCATCCCTGCAACCATGCAAATACTCGTAAAAATTGAGAATCCCATTGCGAAATATCCATCCGGCGTATCGTAAAAGAATACCTTATGTTTCATAGTTACTACAGATAGAACAATCGCCATAATGTAATTAAACAATGTTGCAGCATATCTGTTGCAATTTTTAACTTCAGTTATTTTCAAAGTATATACATAAAGTGTTCCACTTATAATAGAACCCAAGAGCGCTAACATTTGTACCTCCTATTATTCCTAATTGTCTCGTCGTTTCTGCCCACAACAGTTTCTGACTTGAAATGTTTTTCTGTAATGAGTGAAAAAGTCGTAATTGGATAAATTCAACAATTTCAGTAAATGCATAGGCAAAATGTGCAGCTGCCGTATTACCATACATAACGGTATTTTTTATATAGCTTGCCTCCTTGTTGAATATTGTCCTTTTGGTTTTTTCCAATTTATCCGTTTATATATTTATCAGTATTAAAGCAATTGCGACTAAAACAGTTGCTATTTTTTCTTCTTTTGATAATTTTTCTTTAAATAAAAAATAATTTACAATATTGACTACAAATATTACCCCTGCGCTATATGCCGGGAATACGATGTATGCAGGCAGCTTTTCCACTGCTTTTATGCTGAAATACAAAATAAAAGTGTTTGGAATTCCGGTTACTGTACCTTCAATGGCTTCCTTATATGTAAATTTTCTTTCTTTTGCAAGCATTATTACAGTACTTACAACTATACAAGATATAAATGAAATGAACTGATAACACCCTTCAAATTCTGCAGCTCCATAATTATTAAAAATTTTCGTATTGAGATCCATTGTACCTCCGACAATGAACAAAACTATTAAAAGTTTTAAAGACTTGACATTACTGTTTTCTTTTGATTCTTTGCCTGAGTTAATATATATAATTGCCGCAATAGCAATGGCAATTCCCACAATCTGTATAACTTCAGGTCTTTCGCCAAAGAATACTACAGCAGCTATAGTAGGAATAAGTACACCCAGTCTGTTGAATGTTGTAGAAATAGGAGTACCATTAATTCCCATGCTCAACCTGCATAAAAGCATCCCAAACGTCATACAAATTCCATTAAATGCTCCCATCAGAATAGTAAATGCAGCATTATCTCCTAATGAAAAAAGCATTGATGGGTCCATCATAATAAACGAAATAACCGCGCCTATTATATACGTAAAAACAGTCGCCGCATATCTGTTCCCATTATTTACTTCCGTAAACCTCATGGCAAACACTACGAGTGAATGCGAAACTATAACCATTAATAATGCTATCATAAAAATACACCTTTCATCGTTATTATATAAAGTGCAAGCTGGCCGAAGCCGAACTTGCACTTAAGAAAACGAAAGAGTTTATGTTGCTATAATCTGTCTTCTCTCATAAAGTGAGCATTTGTACCATTAATTTCATGGAATTCAGCAGCTGCTCTCTTACCTACTTCTTCAGGTAATTTAGCAACTTCACTCTTAATTTGTTCTTCATCTACATTAAGAACCTTCTGATCCTTCATGATTACCTTACCTGCAACAGCTGATAATGCAACCTCGCATCCTCTAGCGCTGTACACCAGGTTAGGAACGATATTTCTCATTGGATATGTGTAAACCGGCATCATTGAAATAGCATTCAAGTCTATTGCAATAAAGTCTGCCTGCTTACCTGCTTCCAGTGAACCTGTAACATCATCAACACCTATTGCCTTTGCACCTTCAATGGTAGCCATTCTAAGTGCTCTCCATGCAGGCATGATTTCAGGGTTCTGATATTTCAGTTTATTGAATAAACAAACGTTTTTCATTTCATTAATTATATTGTGGCAATTGTTTCCCGGTGCCTGGTCGGAGCCAAGTGCAACGTTTCCGCCTGCTTCCTGGAATGCCATGCTTGGACATACAATACCATCGATAATTCCAATGGAACCAGGGTTAACAATCATACTTGCGCCTCTCTTTGCGATTAATGCAGCTTCTTCATCCGTACAGTCAGTTAGATGTACTGCAATTAATGTTTCATCTAAGAATCCTAGATCGTCAAGGAAGGCTGTAGGTCTCTTACCATATTTCTTTTCAATCTGATAAGTTTCTCTGTCACCCTGCTGTACATGCATGTGAATCTTTGTATTTCTTTCCTTTGCAGCTTTCTGAATCTTCATAAGTAATTCAGGTGAAACAAAGTCTGCTCCCTGTGGTCCGAAAAGAACACGGATTCTTCCGTCTTTGTTGTGCCACTTATCATAATATTCGATATTCTGTTTCAGGCCGATTTCTCCTGCTTCGTCATCGAACTCATATAATTCACCCGGTTTATATACTTTCTGCTTTGCAGCGCGAAGCATTAAAGTAAGATTACCTCTTGCACCTGTCTTATGAATAAAATCAGTAGTTTCATCCATAACATAATGGTAATCTCCCAGAGTAGTTGTTCCTGCCTTGATAGCTTCAATAATGGATAATCTGCCTGCTGAAATTTTTTCAGGCCATTCGCCTGCGTTTGCAAACGGCTGAACACCATACATCATCCAGCTGTTGGTATCCTGTGCCAATCCTCTGAAAAGGTTATCGGAAGTATGCATGTGTCCATCAATAAAGCCGGGCATTACTGCATGGTGGTCAAGTTCCAGAACTTCTTCTGCCTTATACATATCATCTACGTCCTTTACAGGAGCGAATTCAACGATTTTGCCACCATCTACTACCATCGCTACATCTTCTTTAAAGCCAAGGCCGTCTCCCTCCATGGTATAAAAAAAAGGAGCCTTAACTATCATGTCTACTCTCTTCATAGTGTCCTCCACGTTTAAGTATTAGAAGCGGCAGATAAATCTACCGCCTCTAAATAATACTATGTTTTTATTTGCTATGTGTGAAATTACGCTGCAACTTCTGCTTTTGCTGTTTTCTTTGCAATGTTCTTTAATACTAATAATGCTACAGCTAATACTACTGCTGTTACAGCAATACTTAACATGTACTGTCCAGTTAAACCACCGAATAAGTAACCGATAAATGCGGAAGCACCTACAGTTAAGCCATAAGGTATCTGAGTCATAACGTGAACAATGTGGTTACATGAAGCACCAGTTGATGATAATACTGTAGTATCTGAAATAGGTGAGCACTGGTCACCAAATAATCCGGAAGAAACTACACAACCTACGATGAATGCAGGAGGGATATCGAACTGTACTGCCATAGGGAATGCGATTGGCATTAATAATGACCAAGTACCCCATGAAGAGCCTGTTGCGAAGGAGATAACTGCACCTGCTACGAAGATTAATGCAGGAACTAATCCACCTGTTAAGTACTGTTCTACGATACCTGCCAAGTAAGCACCTGTACCCATTGTGGATACAACCTTACCTAATGACCATGCACATACTAGGATGAATGGAACGTTGATAAGTTCAATCATACCATCGATGAATGTGTTGAATGCCTTTAGTGGCTTCCATAATCCCTTGGCAATACCAACAATACCAGCAACGATAGCGCAAGTAATAAATGCAACCATAATAGCAACTGTGATGTTACCGTTTCTGAATGATCCCATTAAACCGTTTTCAACTATATTACCAGACCAGAAAATTACTCCGAATAATGCGATGAATAATGAAGCCATAGGTGCAACGAAGCACACTAATGTAGGTTCAAAACCTTCTGGGAAGTCAGCCTTCTTTTCAGGAGTAAGAGGCTGTACGCCATCGCCTAGAACTTTACCAGTCTGTCTTGCTCTAGTTTCTTCAGTATACATAGGACCGATGTTGGAATCAGTTACTGCTACGAATACTACTGCAACTATAGCGAATAAAGCGTACATGTTGTACTTTAACATTCCTGCCCATACTCCCCATTCGTCAGTAGATAATCCTGCTAATGCTACTTCTGTAGCAACTAGACCAGTAATGAAAGGACCATAACTGGAGATTGGTGAGAATGAAGCAAGGTTACATCCAAGAGAGTCGAGAATGTAAGCAAGCTTAGCTCTTGATACTCTTACCGCATCTGTTACAGGACGCATGATTGTACCTAAGATTAGGCATGGTTCTGTGTAGCAGAATGCTACAGCTGAAACACTTGTAAGAATCTGGGCTTTTTTAGCTGTATCAATCTTTGTTGATACCATCTTTGCAAATGCATAAGCACCGCCAGTTTCTCTCAACATGATAATCATTCCACCTGCTAGAGTAACAAGTAATACTAATCCTGCGTTATACTCATTACCTAGTGATGGTACCATGAAGTTTGGAAGAATGTTGATAAATCCAACAATTGGATTCCATCCATTGATAATTGTTGATCCAACCCAGATACCTAAGAACAATGATAAGATTGTGTGCTTAGTTAACAGTGCAAGAACTACTGTTATGATTGGTGGAACTAAACATAAAATACCATAATCAATAGCTTCCATCTTCTTTTTCTCTTATTAAACAATATATCGATAACTCCGAGATAAAGCTTAAAAAGATTCCTCCTTCTTTCAATTATTTATTTATGTAATCTTTTAAAAGATTATCACCGATGTTGATGCCACTGTAGATTAGAACTATCTTCTTTTTACAGTAACTTTTTATTTTTCAAAACTGCATCTATAGATATTTTTCCTGAACCTTGCAGTGTAACCCTGCCGTAAACTGTTGCCGTCTTAATAGCTTGCATAACGCTGACCTAAGAAACTGCAACAATTTAATCTAAGTATTTCTCAATATATGGGAACAGGTATTCTTCGCCACATCATACAGAGCCAGTACCTGTAGATGGGCTGACAGAATAACCCTCTGTGCCTATATATGAATATTATTTTCACTTTCATCCTACCATAGCATTCCGAAATATG
>CALZMV010000004.1 GCA_945788655.1 uncultured Clostridia bacterium
AAACGAGTTTGCCTTTGGCATGGGACCTACCATATGGAAGAAGCAGGGACCTGAAACACTTTACAGCATAAGGCTGTTTCCTGTCGGTGGATTTTGTGCTATGGAAGGCGAAGATGGAGAGGATGAAACTGAAGAAAAAAAAGAACCATCAGAAAGGTCTTTTGCGGCTAAAAAACCCTGGCAAAAAATAGTAATACTTGCGGCAGGTTCCTTTATGAATGTGATTTGTGCGGCTTTGATTATGATTATTGTGGTGGGTGCCATAGGTTTTACCACGACCACAATAGATACAGTTGTACCGGATTCACCGGCTGCTTTGGCAGGGGTTGAGCCGGGAGATGCCATTTATTCGATTTCAGGCACACAAATTGAAGACTGGAGTGAAATTTCAGCTGCCATAGGTAATGAAGCAGGCAAAGAGATTTCTGTTATTGTTGAACGTGAGGGACAAAAAAAGAACTTGGCTATAACACCTGAAAAGGCAGATGACGGAAGACTTGTAATAGGCATAACATGCAAGATAAGCCATAGTCCCTTTAAGGCTATAGTTGAGGGAACAAAGGCTACAGGAAGAATGACTCTTTCCATGTTTCAGGCTGTTGCAGATATTTTTAAAGGAAATGTAGGAGCAGACCAACTGAGTGGTCCTGTGGGAATGGTTCAGATGGTTAATGAAACCAGCAGGTATGGACTGTGGTACTATGGATTCTTAACCTCAATGATATGTATGAATCTGGCAATAGTGAACCTGTTGCCTTTGCCTGCACTTGACGGTGGAAGAATAATATTCGTAATCATTTCCATGATAACGGGCAAACCAATTAGCGAGCGAATAGAGGGTTCTATTCATTTTGCAGGTATTCTCCTGCTTTTAGGGCTGATGGTATATGTAACTTTTAACGATGTAACAAGAATATTCGGATAGGAGATAATGCTATGACACCTATGATAAGAAGACAAGTAAGGTGTGGTGACCTCTATATCGGAGGAGGGGCACCGGTATCTGTACAATCCATGACCAACGTGGATTCAAGAGATGAAAAGGCTTTGCTGAATCAGATTGCCAAGCTTAAAGATGCAGGCTGTCAGATTGTAAGAATTGCCGTTCCTGATGCAGAAGCTGCTGAAGTGCTCGGGAGAGTAAAAAAGAAGGTTGATGTGCCTCTTGTTGCAGATATTCATTTTGATTACAGACTTGCCCTTTTAGCTATCAAAAATGGGGCAGATAAAATAAGAATAAATCCAGGGAATATAGGTTCCCTCGACAGAGTTAAGGCTGTTGTTGATGCAGCCAAGGAGAGAAATATTCCAATAAGAGTGGGTGTAAATTCAGGATCTCTTGAAAAGGATATTCTCGAGAAATACGGCAGCGTAACAGCGCAGGGACTCGCAGAAAGTGCCGTAAGAAATCTTCAATATATTGAAGATATGGATTATGGCAATCTTGTGGTATCTATAAAATCATCGGATGTGACCATGAATTACGATGCACACAAGATTTTAACAAAGATGACAGATGTCCCTATACATATTGGGATAACTGAAGCAGGGACTTTAGAAAGAGGAAAACTTAAGTCAGCTGTTGGACTTGGAGCGCTTCTTCTTGAGGGAATAGGAGATACCATGAGAGTTTCTCTGACGGCAGACCCTGTAGAAGAAGTTAAGTTTGCTGTTGAAATCCTAAAGAGCGTAGGACTTCGCAGCTCAGGTATCAACTTCGTGTCATGCCCGACTTGCGGAAGAACAAAGATCAATCTTCAGGGGCTGGCAGAAGAAGTTGAAGAAAAGCTTAAGCCTTTGGAAAGAGAGCTGGAAGCGGCAGGACGAGGCGGAATAACCGTAGCTGTAATGGGTTGTGCGGTAAATGGTCCGGGAGAAGCAAGAGAAGCTGACTTTGGAGTTGCAGGCGGAGACGGAAGAGGCTTGATATTTGCCAAAGGTGAAATATTAAAGACTGTAGATGAAGCAAATCTTGCAGACGAATTTGTGACAACAGTTGAAAATTATTGTAGGAGTAAGATTCAGCCGAGATGAGAGAAATCATAGAAGAGACATTAAGTAAATATAATATAGGCAATGTGGAAAAAGAATCTCTGAAGTACACGTTGGACAGAGCTTCTATAAAAAAAGAAAAAAGGGTTTTATCTGTTGATATTACCCTTAATTTTGTTATGCCAATAAAGGCATGCCGCGAAATCGCCGATAGAATAGGCAAAAAGCTGGATCATAAGCTAAGCAGCGTTGAACTTAATTTTTCTTATGAAGATGTAATTTTAAAAGAAGAAGATATCATATATCTGTTTTTACCACATATGGTTGAAAGCGTCACAGGAAGCTTTGGAGGAGTTTCTCATACCGTTTCACTTGACGATTATATCTGGGATGGACATAAGCTTACAATCTTTGTTATGGGTGATTTCTTTGTGGATCTCCTCAACAGAGGCAAGAAAACATGTGAGAACATGCTTCGTCAGAATTTCGGCATAACTGCCGCTGTAGAATTTAAAAACAATGAAGAAAGATATGCCATAGAAAAGAAGGCATTAAATGAAAGTGAAGCGGAAGATATTAAACAGTGCATGGAACTTCATAAGAAAGAAATGAAACAGAGGGCATCCATGACTGCAGCTAAAAAAGAAACTGACAACACAGGTTGGAATAAAAATCAGGGAGGCTGGCAGAAAGGCGGAGGTTCAGCGAGAAAGAGAGAAAAAGAACTCCCGGCAGAAGGAAACCGCATAATGGGGCACAATTTTGAAGGAGCTTCCAACGCTTCCCTTAGAGATATAGAGCCTTCTATGGGAACGATTATTGTAAACGGAAGCATTTTTAAGATGGAATTCAAGCTTATTAAGAGCGGAAATTATCTTATGACCATACTTTTGACGGACAATACAACGACAATTTGCACCAAGGCCTTTATTTCTGAGTCCAAGCATGATGAAATCAAAGAATTGCTGAAAGCGGGAGATCAGATAAAAATACGCGGCGAGGTTCAGTGGGATACCTTTGAAAATATGAACACTATAATGATAAAGGATATTCAGAAGCTCGACGACACACCAGAAAGAATGGACACATGGCCAGACGGAAAGCGTGTTGAACTTCATGCCCATACGAAGATGAGTTCCATGGACGGACTCAATGAGGCTGCCGATATTGTAAATACTGCAGCTGCGTGGGGTCAGCCCGCTGTGGCAATCACTGACCACGGTGTGGTTCAGTCCTTCCCTGATGCGGCAAAGGCTGCAAAAAAGCTAAGAGATAAGGGCAAGGAAATAAAGATAATATACGGTATGGAAGGCTATGTCTTTGATGACGAGGGTTTAATAGACGAAAATGGTGAAATCGATTATAAGAAACCGTATACAAATCACATCATACTACTTGCTGCAACCCAGGAGGGATTAAAGAACATATACAAGCTGGTTTCTTACTCCCACCTGAATTATTTTTATAAGAGACCTAGATTGCCAAAGTCTGTGATTCAGGCTCACAGAGAAGGTATAATCATCGGTTCTGCATGTGAAGCAGGTGAAGTATATCAGGCATTTTACAAGCAAAAAAGTCATGAAGAAATAGTAAAGATAGCAAATTTTTATGACTACCTTGAGATTCAGCCTTTAATTAACAACAAGTTCCTGACTGAGGATAGAACTGAGGGCGGAAAGTACCCTGACAGACGACAGCTGACAATAGAGGAACTAAAGGATATTAACAGACAGATTGTAAAGCTTGGCGAAGAACTTGGAAAACCTGTAGTTGCAACCACTGACGCTCACTATGACAGCCCAACCTCGGCTATTTACAGGAATATTATTATGGCGGGACAGGGATACAAAGATGCAGAAAATGGCCAGGGTCTGTACCTTCGAACTACAGACGAGATGATGGAGGAATTTTCCTATCTGGGAGAAGAAACGGCAAGAAAGGTAGTAATAGAGAATACAAATTTCATAGCAGACCAGATTGGTGACCTTCTTCCCGTTCCGAAAGGAAAATTCCCACCAAAGATAGCAGGTGCAGAGGAAACTCTAAGAGAGACCTGCATGGAAAAGGCTCATAGCATTTATGGGGATCCTTTGCCGGAAGAAATCGCCACAAGACTTGATAAAGAGCTTAACTCCATCATCGACAACGGATATGCTGTCATGTATGTTTCTGCCCAGATGCTGGTAAAGAAATCTCTGGAAGATGGGTATCTGGTTGGTTCAAGAGGCTCCGTAGGCTCCTCATTTGCAGCCACAATGGCGGGAATAACAGAGGTAAATCCTTTGGATCCTCACTACATCTGCCCCGAATGTAAATATCTGGAGTGGGGAGATATGGAACTATATGACTGCGGTATAGATATGCCGCCTAAAAAATGTCCAAATTGCGGTGCAGAGCTTATTCGTGACGGATTTACAATTCCTTTTGCCACATTCCTGGGATTTGATGGGGACAAAGAGCCTGATATCGACCTTAACTTTGCAGGGGAATATCAGCCCATAGCTCATAAATACGTAGGAACAATATTTGGTGAAAAGAATGTATTCAAGGCAGGTACAGTAGGCACTGTTGCTGAAAAGACTGCCTACGGATATGTAAGCAAGTTCTATGAAGAACAGGGAATTCCTATCAACAAGTACGAAAAGGACAGGTTGACTCAGCATTGTACTGGCATAAAGAGAACTACAGGTCAGCACCCGGGAGGAATTATCATAGTTCCAGATGACCATGAGATATATGAATTCTGTCCTGTGCAGCATCCTGCAAATGATGTAAAATCAGACATAATTACCACACATTTTGACTATCATAAAATAGATGAAAACCTGCTGAAGCTGGACATTCTCGGCCATAACGTGCCGTCTATGATACGTCAGCTTCAGGATATGACAGGCATAGATCCTCTGAATGTACCACTGACAGACAGAAAGGTCATCAGCATTTTTAATGGAATAGAAGCTCTTGATATTAAGATGCCTGACTACAGATTTACACATGGTTCATATGCCATACCGGAATTTGGAACAGCCTTTGTAAGACAGATGCTGGATGACACAAAGCCTGACAAATTTGCGGACCTTGTGCGCATTTCAGGGTTCTCCCATGGTACTGATGTATGGCTGAACAATGCGCAGGATTACATAAGAAATGGCACAGCTACCATGAGAGAGGTTATTTCCACCAGAGACGACATAATGAACTATCTGATGCTCAAGGGCATTGAAAATAAAACATCTTTCCAGATAATGGAGGATGTTCGTAAGAACAGACCTCTAAAGGAATCTCAGCTTGAAGTCATGAAATCCCATGGAGTACCTGACTGGTATATAGATTCGTGTATCAAGATTCAATACATGTTCCCTAGAGCCCATGCGGTGGCTTATGTTATGATGTCTTTTAGAATGGCATGGTACAAGGTATATTATCCTAGGGAATTCTATGCCACCTATTTTACAAGTGTTGTGGCAGACTTCGATTCAGAGACCATATTAAAGGGTCCTGATGCTATCCTGGAAAAAATTGATCTGATTAAGCAGAAAGGTCATGATGCAACGGCAAAGGAAGGCAGTGAGGCTATAGTTCTCGAAGTTGCCTATGAAATGTATGCAAGAGGATACGAATTTATGGACATGAGACTGGATATTTCTCATGCCACCAAATTTGATGTTGTGGACGGAAAGGTTCTGCTGCCTTTTATGGCTTTAAATGGAATGGGAGAAACTGCTGCAAAATCTCTGGCAGAGGCATATATGGAGAAACCATTTGACACTGTTGAAGAAATATCCAAACGTGCGAAAATAAACAAATCTACCATCGATGCCCTTAGAGCAAGAGGAATCCTAAAAGGTCTACCTGAAACAGACCAGTTAAGCTTTTTCTAGAAAAAAGCCTTGCATATATTCAATGTATGTGCTATTATACTAATGTATTTTAATTCTAAACGGCAAGACTAAAGAGTGGGCAAAACCCACTCTTTCAATTTTAATTAGGAGAAAAAATGGCAAAGAAAAAAATCAGTGAAATAATCCAGGAGATATCAATGGATTTTCTGGAGCAGAACAATTTAGAACTTTACCACTGCGAATTTATCAAGGAGGGTAAAGACTGGTTCTTAAGAGTTTACATTGACAAGCTTAATGGGGCAGCAGATGAATATGTCTGCACAGATGACTGCGAGCTTGTAAGCAGATTCTTAAGCGAAAAGCTTGATGAACTTGATCCAATTGCCCAGAACTACTACCTGGAAGTATCTTCACCGGGAATGGACAGAACTTTATATAAAGAAAAGGACTTTGCAAAGTTTGCGGGTCACTTGGTAGAAGTTAATCTGTACAAGGCTTTCGAAGGCAGAAAAATGCACGAAGGTATCCTTGTCGGTTTAATAGATAATTGCATAGTTATTAAAGACGAAAATGAAAATGAAATGAAATTCCCTGCGGATCAGGTATCCAAAACCTGCTTAGCCGTAGTTTTCTAGAGGAGGTTAAAAAAAGATGAACAAGGAATTTATTCAGGCAATCGAAGATCTTGAAAAAGAACGCCAGATTTCAAAAGACGTGCTTATCGAAGCAATCGAATCAGCTTTAGTATCAGCATATAAGAAAAACTATGGCACTTCTCAGAATGTTAGAGTGGATATCGACCGAGAAACAGGAGATATTGCTGTCCTTATGAGAATGGATGTAGTTGAAGAGGTTGAAGATGAAACCACTCAGCTTTCAGTTGAAGAAGCTAGAGAAATAGACTACAGATACGAAGCAGGAGACATAATCGAATATCAGGTTACTCCAAGAGACTTTGGCAGAATCGCTGCACAGACAGCAAAGCAGGTTGTAGTTCAGAGAATCAGAGAAGCCGAAAGAGGAATGATTTTCGATGACTATATCACAAGACAGGGTGAAATTGTAACAGGTACAGTTGAAAGAGTTTTTGGAGACACAATTTATGTAAGCCTTGGAAGAGCAGAAGGCATCCTTGCTGCAAATGAACAGGTTCCGGGCGAAACATATAAGATGAATGACCGTCTTAAGGTATTCATCATGGATGTAAAGAAGACTACAAAGGGCCCTCAGGTATTCCTTTCAAGATCACATCCGGGACTTGTTAAGAGATTATTTGAATTAGAAGTTCCTGAAATTGAAGATGGAACAGTAGAAATCAAGGGAATTGCAAGAGAAGCAGGTTCAAGAACAAAGCTTGCAGTATATACAGAATTTGAAGATGTTGATCCTGTTGGCGCATGTGTAGGCGCAAGAGGTGCAAGAGTTCAGGCCATCGTTGATGAACTTCACGGAGAAAAGATTGATATCATCACTTGGAGCGAAGATCCTAAGCAGCTTATTGCAAGTGTGTTGAGCCCTGCAAAAGTTGAAGATGTAATCATCAGTGAAGAAGCAGAAAAGACAGCTACTGTAGTAGTTCCTGATTATCAGCTTTCACTGGCAATCGGTAAGGAAGGCCAGAATGTAAGACTTGCTGCAAAGGTAAGCGGATGGAAGATTGATATTAAGAGCCATTCTCAGTATGAGGCAATGTCTCAGGAACCATCATTTGTTGAAATTGTTGATGAAGAAGATGCAGCAGAAGAAGATTTTATTGAAGTAGAATAATCCGCCGGAGGAATCTAATGAAAGAAAAATCTATACCTATGAGAAGATGCATAGGATGCATGGAATCAAAGGAAAAAAATCAGCTTATCAGAATTGCAGGATATGAAGGCACCGTATCCGTTGATCTTACAGGAAGAGCAAAGGGCAGGGGCGCATATCTTTGCAAGGGAAGTCAGAGCTGTTTAAATAAAGCATATAAAAAGAAAGCTTTAGAAAGATCGCTTCATATGACCATTACTCAGCAGCAGCTGGAGCAGGTTGAAGCAGAGCTTAAAGCATTAAACGATAAAAATGAAAGATAAAGTATTAAACTATATGGGATTGGCAGCCAGAGGAAGAATGCTTGTAAACGGATACAACACATGTATGTTTATGGCAGGCAAGGGTAAAATAAAGCTTATTATTCTGGCAGAAGACTTAGCAGAAAACTCCATGAAAAAAATGGTATCACTTGCTGCAAGGCATAACATTCCTTACATCGTGTACGGAACCAAAGAGGTCCTATCACATCGAACAGGCAATGTTGAAGCAGGGATATTCGGAGTGACAGATGAAAACCTGGCGGCAGCCATTTCCAGAGAGATTGATCATAGAAAATCTTAAAAGGAGGTGTTCCTATGACAACAGAGATTAAATCAACAGAAACAAAAATAGTTAAGGCTACTCCTAAAAAGACTGATGCTCACCAGGACGAACAGCCGAGAGTAACTGTCAAGGCGGTAGCGAAGGACCAGATTAGAACACAAAGTAAGGCAAAGACTCATCAGCCTGTACAAGAAAAAACAGTAACAGCAAGACCGCCTATCGGCAAGCCTGTTGTAAATAAGGATTTGGAAGCGAGAAGCAGAGTTCCGGCAGGAAAACCTGTAGTTCCAAAGGAAGTATCTCAAAGAGGGGCAGAAATAATTAAAACAGAAGCTCCAAAGACAGAAGCTCCAAAAGTTGAGAGTCCAAAGGTTGAGACTCCAAAAGCTGAGATGCCAAAGGCAGAAGCTCCGAAGGCTGAAGTTACAAAAGATGTGGAAGCAAAAACTGCAGCACCTAAGTCTGAAAAAGCGAAAGAAGACAGACCTAAGACAGATAGACCGCAGCGTGACAGAAATGACCGCGGAGATAGAAATGAACGCGGAGACAGACCACAGCGTCAGCCTCGTCAGGATAGACCACAGCGCGGCGAAAGAGGCGAAAGAAATGAGCGCGGAACCAGACCACAACGCGGCGAAAGAACAGATCGTGGACCAAAGAGAGAGTTCGGTGACAGATCCGATAGAGGGGACAGATCTGAGAGAAACGATAGACCTGCACGCTCATTTGAAAAACGCGATACAAGACCGGCAGCAAGCAGCGAAATTGCAACAAAGCCTAACCAGAAGAGAGCTGAAAAAATGCAGCATCAGGACAAGGAAAGAAATAAATTCGCAAAGCTTGAAAACGGCGGTAATACAGGAAAGAAGAATAAACAGAAGATTCAGGAACGTTCATTAGAAAAGCAGGCAAAGCCTAAGAAACATAACAAGCCAAAGGCTGTAGTACAAGAAGAAGAGGATATAATGGAAGATTTACCAACAGGAACAATAGCAGTAACAGTACCTATCACAGTAGCCGGTCTTTGTGAACAGGCAGGAATTTCCACTTCACAGGTAATAATGGCTCTGATGAAGATGGGTATTATGGCAAACATCAATCAGAACATTGATGAAGATACAGTATTAATTCTAGCTGATGAGTTAAAATTAAATGTAGTGGTTGCTAAGGTTGAAGAAGAAGTTGAAGAAGAAGGTCTTGAAACCTTTGAAGATGCTGAAGAAGATTTAAAACCAAGAGCACCGATTATTACTGTAATGGGTCACGTAGACCATGGTAAAACTTCATTGCTTGACGCAATCAGATCAACAAACGTTACAGTAAGCGAAGCAGGCGGCATTACTCAGCACATTGGTGCTTCAGAAGTAGTAATCAATGGACAGAAAATCGTATTCCTTGATACTCCTGGTCACGAAGCATTTACTGCAATGAGAGCCAGAGGTGCTCACATTACAGATATCGCTGTACTGGTTGTAGCTGCAGACGACTCTGTAAAGCCTCAGACAATAGAATCTATCAGCCATGCAAAGGCAGCAGGTGTTCCAATTATCGTTGCAATCAACAAGTGCGATAAGCCTGGTGCAAATCCTGAAAGAGTTAAGCAGGACTTAACAGAACATGGTATTTTAGTTGAAGACTGGGGTGGAGACACTATCTGTGTACCTGTATCCGCAAAGACAGGCGATGGTATTGTAAACCTTCTTGAAATGATTCTTCTTCAGGCAGAAATGCTTGAACTGAAGGCAAATCCTAACCGTCTGGCATTAGGTTCAGTAATCGAAGCGAGACTTGACAAGAACAAGGGTCCTGTTGCTACACTTCTTGTAACCAACGGTACGCTTAAGAGCGGAATGTCTGTTGTAGCAGGTACATCATCAGGAAGAATCCGTCTGATGACAGACTTCAAGGGCAATACTATCAGAAAAGCGGGTCCTGCAACTGCAGTAGAAATCCTTGGTTTAACTGAAGTACCTGAAGCAGGCGACCAGTTCAATGCAGTTAAGGACGATAAGCTTGCAAGAGAAATTGCAGAAAACAGAAAGACCAAGTTGAGAGAAGAAGTATTGGCAAGAAATGCAAGCACAACTCTTGAACAGCTATTCAGCCAGATTCAGGAAGGTGAAGTAAAAGACCTGAACTTAATCATCAAGGGTGACGTAACAGGTTCCATCGGTGCTATCGTTTCATCCCTTGAAAAACTGAGCAACGAAAACGTAAGAGTTAAGATTGTACACACAGGCGTAGGAACTGTAAATGAATCCGATGTAACATTAGCCGGAACAACAGGTTCCATCATTATCGGCTTTAACGTAAGACCTACAACTGCCGTACAGGCACTTGCTGAAAGAGAAAACATTCAGATTAGACTTTACAGAGTAATCTATGACATTATCAATGATGTTGAAGACGCTATGAAGGGTATGCTTGACCCAGAATATGTTGAAGAAGTTCTTGGTAAAGTTGAAGTCAGAGATACATTTAAGGTACCGAACGTTGGTGTCGTTGCAGGTTCTTATGTTACTGAAGGTAAGGTTGTAAGAAATGCAGAAATCAGACTTGTTCGTGACGGTATTGTAATTCACGAAGGTAAGATTTCTTCATTAAAGAGATACAAAGATGACGCCAAGGAAGTAAATCAGGGTTATGAATGCGGTCTTGGTATCGAAAACTATAATGATGTAAAGATCGGCGACATTATTGAATGCTTCCATATGGTAGAAGTTGAAAGGAAATAATAATGGGAAAAGGTTACAGAGCCGGCAGACTTGGCGAAGAAATCAGAAAGATTATTAGCAGCATGCTTCTTTCACAGATTAAGGACCCAAGGCTGTCTTCAATGATCAGCATTTCAGGTGTTGACGTAACAAAGGACGGTAGCTATGCTACAGTTTATGTTTCAACGCTTGATTTCAGCAAAAATAAAGAAGAAAAAGAGGCAAATGAGAAGGAAATTCTTGCAGGTCTCGAAAGCGCTTCTGGTGTTTTCCGAAAGGAAGTAGGCCGTCAGATCAGAATGAGAAGGGTACCGCAGCTTATTTTCAAAATGGATCACTCCATGGAATATGGCAAACATATTGAAGATATCCTGAGCACCATGGATTTTGACAGCTATCAGAAAGACGAAGAAGAGGATTTTGACGACTTTTTGGAGTAGACTTATGAAAAACAATTCATTACAGGAAATAGCGCAAAAGTTAAATGAGGCAAAGAGCATTTTGCTCTTTCCTCATATTAACATAGATGGAGATGCATTAGGCTCCTGCGCTGCAATATGCAAAACACTGAGGGCAAAAGGAAAAGATGCGTGGATTCTGCTGGAAGATGATATTCCGGCAAATTTGCGTTTTTTGGACAAGGGTTACTGCACATATGACATGGATAAAATTAAAAATCCTGATATATGCATGTGCGTTGACTGTGGAGACCTGGGTAGATTCCCTAAGCGAGCTGAAAAGTTTAATGAAGGGAAAACTACCATATGCATAGATCATCATAGAACCACTGATTTTTTCTGTCAGTATAATTATGTAGACTCGGTAGAAGCGGCAACAGGGCAGATTGCTTTTGATCTGATTAAGCTGATGGGAATAAAACCCGATGAAGAAATCGGGGAAGCAATTTTTGCGGCTATAACTACAGACACAGGTGATTTTCAGTATTCCAATACTCAGAAGAAGAGCCATCTTATTGCAGCTGAGCTTTACGACTGGGGCGTAGATTTTAATAAAGTGAGCGTTGAAATCTATGAGAATGTTCGCATGGAAAAAATCATGTTAAAAAACAAGGCTATGGAAACCTTGAAGCTTGTTGGCAACGGCCTTGGTGCCATTATGCACATTACCCAGGAAATGTTAGAAGAAACAGGTGCAGCAATGGATGAAAGTGAAGGACTTGCACAGGACTTAAGATCCATTGCAGGAGTTGAGTTTTCTGCCCTTATTAAGGAATCAAAACCGGGCGTTGCAAGGGTGAGTCTTCGTGCAAAAAGGCGCGGTGATGTTGCAAAGATTGCACAGAGACTTGGTGGAGGAGGCCATACAAAGGCGGCTGGATGCACTATCAATCTTCCTATTGAAGAGGCTGTAGCAGTAGTTGAAGAAGAGATTGAAAAGGCCATTGAGGAATTGGAATAAATATGATTGAAAACGGAATATTAAATATAAACAAGCCTCAGGGCATGACTTCACATGATGTGGTCTACAGAGTGAGAAGAGCCCTTGGAATAAAGCGCGTTGGTCATACGGGGACACTGGATCCAATGTGTACAGGAGTGCTGCCTATCTGCATCGGCACTGCAACGAGAGTTACAGAATACCTGGATCTTGACTTTAAAACATACAGATGCAGCATGATTCTCGGTAAAATCACAGATACGCAGGACATCTGGGGAGAACTTCTGGAGGAAAGACCATTAGATGGCATCACAGAAGAAGATGTAAGGAACGCTTTTAGCAGTTTTAGCGGAGTTATAATGCAGAAACCGCCTATGTATTCTGCTGTTAGAGTCAATGGAAGACGCCTCTACGAGTATGCCCGTGCCGGTGAAGAGGTTAAGGTTAAGGAAAGAAAGATATATATAAACAGCCTTGAAATCGAGAAGATTGATCTGGCAGAAAAGACAGTGGTTTTTACTGTTGAATGTTCAAAGGGAACATATATTAGAACTATCTGCCAGGATGTAGGTCTTGCATTGGGCTGCGGAGCAGTTATGAGTGCTCTTGAGAGACTTGCCAGTGGGGCTTTTAAGATTGAAGAAGCATTGAATCTTGATGACCTTATGAACATGTCTCCGGAAGAAATAGAAAAGCACATGAAGTCTGCAGATTTTCCATTAATTCATTTTGGGAAAGTGGTATGTGATGCAGCTATGGCTAAAAAATTCGTAGATGGGCATCATCTGCCTTTAAATGAATGTGAAAAACTCAAAGAACCTGAGTTTAAGGATAAGGACTTCGTTTTAGATATGAGAGAGGATTATAAAGGCGCTTACAATGTTTATAAAGGGACAGAAGCGGGTAATCTATTTCTGGGAGTGGCATTTTACAGCCGCAAATACAAAAAACTGGTAGCAGATAAAGTTTTGTCAAGAGGTGAATAGCTTGAAAATTTTTTACACGTTAGATGAAATATCAAATATCGAACCTACAGCCCTGGCATTGGGTAATTTTGATGGGATTCATAAGGGACACCAGGAACTGATTTCAAAGGCGGTAAGAGCTGCAAAGAGACATGGAATAAAAAGCGCAGTGTTTACCTTTTCCAATCATCCTCGTAATTCTATTGCCGGTCAAAAGCCTGTGAAAAATATTCTTTCAAGAGAAGAAAAGGCAGCATTGATTGAAAACATGGGGATAGATTATCTGTTTGATATCGAATTTACCGAAGATATTCAGACTATGTCTGCGGAAGCATTTATTAAAGACCTTCTTTTAGGAAAATTCAATGCAGCAGAAACTTTCTGCGGCTTTAATTATAGATTTGGTTACAAAGCTTCCGGAAATGTTAAAATGCTTAAGGCATATGCCAAGGAGCTGGGATTTACTGCAAACGAAATGCATCCGGTTACTGTAGATGGCGAAGTGGTGAGTTCAACCCTGATTAGAGGACTGATAAAGTCGGGTGAAGTTGACGAGTGTTACAAATACCTTGGAAGAAACTATGATATCGGTGGAGAAGTTGTAGTAGGAAACAGGCTTGGAAAGAGTATCGGATTCCCTACATCTAACATTCAGATTGATGAGACCATGGTTACTCCTCCAAATGGAGTATACATTACATACTGCATATACAACGGAACCAAATATCCAAGCATTACTAATGTTGGCGTTAAGCCAACTATCGGTGAGTATAAAAAGAATATGGAAACGCATATTTTTAACTTTGACAAAGAGCTTTATGGAAAGCATATCAAGGTTGAATTTATAAAAATGACGAGGGATGAAGTGAAGTTTGGCAGCGTGGAAGAACTTTCACAGCAGATTGCTAAGGATTGCCAGCAGGCAAAGGAATACCACGGGCTATAGAAAGGTTTGTAGTGCGGTATTCAGCATGGTATGCATCATGGATTGCAACACGGGCTGTTTAAAACAAAATGCTTTATTTTACAAAAAACAATAGACAAAAATAATAATATGTGTTATCATTAATCGTTGAAATTTGTGCCTTTGCCTCGTTAAGCGACACTCCGGCGTTATACGCAGCAAATGGCGAATTAAGAAAAGGAGATTAAAAAATGATTACAAAGGAAATCAAAGAACAGATTATCAAAGAATATCAGTTAAAGGAAGGCGACACTGGTTCCCCAGAAGTACAGGTTGCTCTTTTAACTTACAGAATCAATGACTTAAACGAACACTTAAAGGTTCACAAGAAGGACCACCACTCAAGAAGAGGTCTTTTAAAGATGGTAGGTCAGAGAAGAAACCTTCTAGCTTATCTTAAGGAAAACGATCTTGAAAGATACAGAAATCTTATCGCTCGTTTAGGACTAAGAAAGTAGTATTTGAATTTAAGCGGGGATTTAATCCCCGCTTTATTTGTAGAATTTTTTAATTAAAGAAGTTATTAACGGATGTATGGTATGTGGCTCTCTGTATTGGTTTTGCATAGAGTTTGCGTTAATGCAAGTGATATGGACAGAGGTAATACAGAGAGCCATACACCGGATAATTAATGAAAATTAACAGGAGGTAGTTGTTAATTATGGCAAGATTTGAAGATTACAGAGTTTTCAGAACAGCAGTAGGCGGAAGACTCCTAGAATTAGAAATCGGTAAAGTATGTGAACAGGCTAATGGACAGGTTATGGTAAAATACGGAGACACAGTTGTAAACGTTACAGCTTGTGCATCCAAGGAACCAAAGCCAGACATTGACTTCTTCCCGCTTTCCGTAGATTACGAAGAAAGAATGTATGCTGCAGGCAAGATTCCCGGCGGCTTTATTAAGAGAGAAGGAAGACCAAGCGAACACGCTATCCTTTCCTCAAGACTTATCGACAGACCTATTCGTCCACTATTCCCTAAGGGATATTACAACGACGTAGTTGTGGTTGCAACAGTTATGTCAGTAGATCAGGATTGCTCACCTGAAGTTTGCGGTATGATCGGTTCATCAGTTGCTCTTGCAACATCTGATATTCCATGGGACGGTCCAACAGGTTCTGTAGTAGTAGGCAGAGTTGATGGACAGCTTATCATCAACCCAACATTGGAACAGAGAGAAAAATCCGACATGCACATGACAGTTTCCGGTACAAAGGATGCTATCATGATGGTAGAAGCAGGTGCTAACGAAGTTCCTGAAATGGAAATGCTGGATGCAATTCTGTTTGCTCACGAAGAAATCAAGAAGATTGTTGAATTCATCGAAGAAGTGGTTAAGGAAGTTGGTAAGCCAAAGCAGGACGTAGTTCTTTACAAGCCACTTGAAGAAATAGATGAAGCTGTAAGAGAATATGCAACTCCAAAGATGAAGGAAGCTATCCAGACAGTAGACAAGCTTGAAAGACTTGAAAACATGGATGCTGTTGAAGTTGAAACAAAGGAACACTTCGCAGAAATATATCCTGAAGGTGCAAAGGACATCGATTCTGTTCTTTACAGCATCACTAAGGAAACTGTTAGAAATATGATTTTAGACGAAGGTATTCGTCCTGACAACAGAAAGCACGAAGAAATCAGACCAATCTGGTGCGAAACAGAAATTCTGCCAAGAACTCACGGTACCGGATTATTTAAGAGAGGTCAGACTCAGGTTCTTTCCGTATGTACTCTTGCTCCTGCAAGTGAAGCACAGACTATTGACGGAATTACTGAACAGACTGAAAAGAGATATATGCACCACTACAACTTCCCTGGTTTTTCTGTAGGTGAAGCTAAGACTTCTAGAAGCCCTGGAAGAAGAGAAATAGGTCACGGTGCGTTAGCAGAAAGAGCATTAATCCCTGTATTACCAAGCGTTGAAGAATTCCCGTATGCAATCAGAGTTGTATCAGAAGTATTATCTTCAAACGGTTCTACTTCCATGGGTTCAACTTGTGGTTCATGCCTTGCACTCATGGATGCAGGTGTTCCAATTAAGAGACCTGTTGCAGGTATTGCTATGGGTCTTATTGAAAGAGTTGAAGAAGATGGTTCATCCAAGTTCGCAATTCTTTCCGATATTCAGGGTATGGAAGACTTCTTAGGTGACATGGACTTCAAGGTAACAGGCACATCTGTCGGTGTTACTGCAATTCAGATGGATATTAAGGTTCATGGCCTTTCAAGAGAAATCCTAGAAAAGGCGCTTAACCAGGCTAGAGAAGGCAGAATGCACATCATGTCAAAGATGATGGAAGAAATCGAAGCGCCTAGAGCAGAACTTTCCAAGTATGCACCAAGAGCAATCACAATGAACATCGATCCTGATAAGGTTAGAATCGTTATCGGACCTGGAGGAAAGACTATCAACAGAATTATCGATGAAACAGGAGTTAAGATCGACATTTCTGAAGATGTTCCTGGCTTAATCAGCATTTACAGCGTTGACCAGGCAGGTGCAGAAGCAGCTAAGAAGGAAATCGAGCTGTTAACAAAGGAAGTTGAAGTTGGAGAAACTTATGAAGGTACTGTAGTGAGAATCATGAACTTCGGTGCATTTATCGAAGTTCTTCCTGGAAAGGAAGGTCTGCTTCATATTTCCAAGATGGCTAAGGGCAGAGTTGAAAAGGTTGAAGATGTTATGAATATCGGAGACAAGGTTGAAGTAAAGGTTGCAGAAATCGACAGCCAGAACAGAATCAACCTGATCAGAGTAAACTTACCTGAAATTGAAAAATAAAATATTGGAGTATTGATAATACAAAAAAGACTGCCGAGGAGCTTAAAAGCTTTTCGGTAGTTTTTATTTTTTTGAAATTTTTGCAAAAACAGTTGACTTATATCGATATTCGATATAATATGAACTTAAGTAATATCGATATTCGATAATAGTTGGTTTTGAAAAAGGAGAAGAATCATGGCTAGAGAGAAATTTCAGACTTTGACAGAGCAGATGTTCTATATTCTCCTCGCCCTAAAAAATGAGTGCTGTGGCATGGATATAATGTCAAAGGTGCTGGAACTGACAGGCGGAAGGGTTAAGATAGGTCCGGGGACTTTATATAATCTTTTAGAACAGTTCAAGAATGTCAAACTCATAGAAGAAGTATCATCCGAGGGTAGAAGAAAAAACTACGTTATTACATCAAAGGGGATTGAAGCACTAAAGGAAGAATATCTGAGATTGCAGGAACAAATAAGTGATTATGAAGCTTTTTTCTGCAGCACTGACAGATGATTTTTACAAGTTACTTTGACAATTAGCTTTGACAATTTGACCAATTAGGGGAGGAAGAAAGATGAAGAAGTATAAGTATATGCTATTTTTAGTCGATCAGTTTGACCACAGAAAAATCGAAGAAAAGCTGTCGGATATGAGAAAAGAGGGCTGGGAACTCATAAGAATCGGCGGCATCTTTTGGAAATTCAGAAGATGTGAGCCTGCAGAGAAAAGCTATGCTGTAGTTCATCATGAAATTTTGGGTAAGTTCAATCCGGAATCGGACAGACCGGGATGTGAAATTGAATATGATGATTTTGAGCGCATGTGTATTGAAGCCGGCTGGAATGAAATCGGCAAATTGAAAAATACTATCGTCTTTGAAAATGATGAAAAGGATGCAATTCCCATTGACACAGAACCTGAGATAGAATTTGCAAATATTAAAGAAACAATGAAAATAAGTATAGCTATGAGTTTTGTTTTAGTTATAATTGGGCTACTCTTTCTTAAAATGATTTTTTCCGTCCAAAGTGGGAATTTAGTTTTAATGGCTATTGGTAATTTAAGAGTATTTTCGTATGTCGCTTTAATAGCAATTATGATTGTCCTCTTAACGGTTCAAGGTGCAGTATATCTATGGTGGATAAATAAATCAAAAAAGAGCTTGGCAGTTGGACTGGGATATGTAGATACAAAGATACTGACCGGAGTAAGCCGCTGTATACTAATGTGTGATTTATTAATGTTTGCCATGTTTGTAATCATTAATTCTGTTCTTGGAAGCTTCTACTGGGGAGTGTATATGATATCTGTTATAGGCCTTACAAGTGCATTTGGTTTAATTGGCGATGAGGTAAAGCGCAGAATTGAAATGCAGCGTGAAGGAAAGACAAAAGACAGACTACAAAAAGTAATTACTGCTGTTATGATTATTGGCAGTTTAATTTTGATGTTTTTCGCTTGTTATAATATAGATAATGCAGAAGAAAAAAATGTTGGAATGCCGTGGCTTTCCGCAGTTGAGGGAAGATATGAAGCGGAAAACGAACTGTATTTATACAGCAATTACTATCCGAAGGTAGATAAAATTTATGATTTCTGCCTTGAAAAGGCTGCCAAGGAGGCGATGGATTCTGAGACGGCAACTTTACATGAAGTGGCTGGACATATCTTGGTTCTCGATTCCTTTACAGGTTCAGTTGAAAGCCGTGAGCAGGTTGCATCAGAAATCGTCCATGATTTAGAGTACTGACTTTTCAAAAGCGAGCCTAGGGCAGCTGTCACCATCGATATAGATGGTGCCGCAGAGGGTAAACCCCAGCTTTTTCAAAAGATTCTGCATAATAATATTATCTCCGTGGGTGTCAATGCGCATATGACCATATTTTTCAAGAGCCCAGTTAATACAATATGTGCCGGCACCCTTATGGATTCCATCGGATGCAATCCTGTGGATTACGCAGTATGGCGTGTTGCTAAGCCATGCTCCGTCGGTTATGTTTAAGTAAGTGGGCTCTATATCAGGACCGTAGTCTAAAAAGAAGGTTGCGACAATTTTGCCATCTTTTTCGCATACATAACTCTTGTTGCTCTTTATATCTTTTTCAATGGCAAAAGCAGTAGGCCAGTTTCTATCTCCCCACTGATGGGGATTTCCGTTCTGAGCCATGTATTCTCTTGCATATGAAAATATTTCAAGAAGTCTGGGCATGTCTTCAGGCTTTGTATGTCTGATTTCCATAATTTTTCCTCTCTAAAAGTAAGGTGTGTCTATATATTTCTTTGGGAAAGTGAATCGAACTGTCATTTCAGGGTCCACAATCTGTGAAATTTGAAGGTTTCCTACAAGACTCATAAGCATGATTATTTCATGAGTTTCTAAAGAAAGTCTGGTTTTAAGGAATTCAAGGGCAGTATCCACAGCCTTTTCTGAAGCCTCATCCAGTGTAGGTGCAGTTGCAATAAAGCAGAAGTTGTCATCATCTTCTGCAATTGGAAAATCATATGATTTTTTGCTGATAACTTCAACAGAAACTGTAATGTCTGCCGGGATTTCAAGACCTGAACCACCAACCTCGCCATCTCCCATAAGGGCATGCACGTCGCCCATAGCAAGCAGCGCTCCTTCAACAAAAACAGGAAGGTAAAGTGTTGTGCCTTCTGTAATCATATTTGTGTCCATGTTACCGCCATGACGGCCCGGGTAGCTGTTTCTGAGAGAACCTTCTGCAGGTGCAACGCCTATAACGCCTATCATCTTGTGGAGTTGAAGCTGGAACTTGCCTAAGAAATCTGCT
>CALZMV010000005.1 GCA_945788655.1 uncultured Clostridia bacterium
TTTTAAGCTTTTGCGACAGTTCATTTAACAGCTTGTTCAATTCTTTTTCGTCCATAACAAAAGTCCCTTTGCAGGGACTTCCTCCTATAAGATATATTTAATTGCATACCATACTAACAATGCGTTTAACACAAGAGATGAAGGTATAAGTATTTTAAACTTAACTTTTCTTGTTTTATGATGAAATACGATCATTCCCATAGATGATCCCGGAGCCCCTAAAGCAAAGCTACACAAAATCAGAGTTTTCTCACGTATTCTTTTCAAATCTTTTTTTGCCTTATACTTATCTATTCCCATTAATAGAAACGTTATTATATTCCATACAATAAATGCAGTTATAACATATTGTTTCATGTGAAACATGCTCCTCTAACCTAGGGTTTTCAATATTTCCAGCAATCTTTCGAGCTCATCTCCGGAATAAAATTCTATTTCAATCTTACCCTTATTTCCGCTTCTGTTAATGTTTACTTTAGTTCCAAGTATTCCTTTTAACTCTTCCTCTACTCTTGCAACATTGGGATCTTTTTTTCTGGTTGCAGACTTTCCCTTTGTTTTCTTTGTTTCCTTTGACACAAGTTTTTCTGCTTCTCTTACCGAAAGACCTTCCGTAACAATTTTGTTCCAGAGTTTTTTTCTTTCATCCTCATCAGATACTGTTACAAGAGTTCTTCCGTGTCCTGCCGTAATTTCCCCTTTAGACAGACTATCTTTAATATAGTCTGGCAATTTTAATAGACGCATGGAGTTTGTAATGTATGGCCTGCTCTTTCCTACACTTTTTGAAACCTGTTCCTGTGTCATTCCGAAAGTATCCGTCATCTGGCGAAGACCTTCAGCTTCTTCAACAGGATTCAAATCCTCACGCTGCATATTTTCTATTATTGCAATAAGCATATTCTGCTCATCATCAAGGTCTCTTACAAGGCAAGGAATCTGCGACAGCTCTGCCTTCATTGCAGCACGCCATCTTCTTTCACCTGCAACAATTTCATAGCCCTTTTTATGTTTTCTGACCACTATAGGCTGTATAATTCCATGTTCCTTAATGGATGCCGCCAACTCTTCTATTTTTTCTTCATTAAAAACTTTTCTTGGCTGATTTAAATTCGGCATTATATCATGGATTTTAATATACTTTACAGAATCCTTCTCTGAATAGGTGTTTTCTTCGATGTTGTTTCCTTCGACTTTTGTTGTTGCCTTTTTTGCAGGTTCTTTTACAGGAACATCTGCAAAGAGAGCATCCAGTCCTCTTCCCAGTCCACCTTTTTTTGCTGTAGCCATATTATTCCTCCTCTAAATCGAGAAACTCTTCCGCAAACTCCATGTAAGCTTCTGCTCCTTTTGACTTAGGATCATATTCTGTAATAGGCAAGCCATAGCTTGGTGCCTCTGCTAATCTTACATTCCTTGGAATGACAGTAGAATACACTTTTCCCCCAAAGTATTTTTTTACTTCCTGTACAACCTGAGCTGACAGATTAGTTCTACCATCGAACATGCTTAGAATAACTCCCTGAACCTCAAGAGATGGGTTTAGGCTCTTTTTTACCAGTTCAATTGTGCTCACAAGCTGGCTCACGCCCTCAAGCGCATAGAACTCACATTGAATTGGAATAAGAACGCTGTCCACTGCTGCCAATGAATTAATAGTAAGAAGCCCTAATGATGGAGGACAGTCTATAAAAATATAGTCATAATCATCTTTGATTTTATCAAGCCCGATTTTCAGCGCTCGTTCTCTTCCCTCAACCTGGACCAGCTCTACTTCTGCTCCTGCCAAATCGACGCTGGCCGGAATCAGATCAAGGTTTTCTACCCCTGTGTGGATAATGGCTTTTCTTGGATCATAATCATTATCTACCAAAATGCTGTATACTGTTTCCTCAAGTTCTCGTTTTGAGATTCCCAGTCCGCTAGTTGTATTGCCTTGTGGGTCTATATCTAGAACAAGAACCTTTTTACCTTTTAATGCAAGGCAGGCAGCAAGGTTAATATTTGTTGTTGTCTTTCCTACTCCGCCCTTCTGATTAAATATTGCTATTGCTTTTCCCAAAATATTTCCTCCTGTTTTGATATGCAGATATTATATAATACTTTTTACTTTTTTGCCACCCTATTATGAAAAAAGATAGATGTTTCACGTGAAACATCTATCTTTTTTAGGCAGAATGATTTTAACTTCCAGGAAGTCCCCTTTATCTTCCTGAACGAATCTGGCATTTTTTTCCATTTCTTTTATCTGCTCAAATGCTTTTCTCAAAGTGTTAACATATATCTTATAGCTTATGTAGTTAATCTTGTTGATTTTCCTTGCTTTTTCAGTATTCTTCGTAATAATCTCCTCAACAAGTTTCTCGGTCTGTTTTACGTTGAGCTTATTGGCAATAACTCTTAAGATAACCTTCCTCCGCTCCTCCTCATCGCTTAATCTAAGCAGTGCTCTGGCATGCCGCTCTGTTAAATTGTTCTCGGATATTTTTTCCTGTATATCCTCCGGCAACGAGAGAATTCGGATTTTATTTGAAATGGTAGATTGTTTTTTATTCATCTTTTCTGCAATTTCAACCTGGGTAAGGCCAAAATCATCCATAAGTTTTTTGTAACCTCTGGCCTCTTCAAGAAAACTCAAATCTTCTCTCTGAACATTTTCTACGAGAGCTATGAATGCAACTTCCTGATCTTCCATATCTTTTATTATTGCAGGAATCTCTGTCAACCCTGCCATTTGAGCAGCCCTGAAACGTCTTTCCCCTGCTATGATGGAATAATGTTTTCCGTTGGCTCTCAAAAGAATTGGCTGCAATACACCATATACTTTAATAGAACCACTCAATTCAATTAGTGCTTCATCAAAAAAAGTTTTTCGCGGTTGCTCCGGATTCGCTTCAATAATTGACATGGGAACCGAAACAACGTTCAGATTATTTTTTTCTTCATTTTTTAAGCCAAACAGCCCTTTTCTTACACGTTCCATATTTTACCCCTCCTCAGGGAAATCATAACATTTCCCAAGAAGACAAGCACAATAAAAAATACAACAAAAAACCCCTAAAGTTTTACTTTAAGGGTTCTTTCGACGGACTTCCAGCTTTTCTTGGATATTTCGCGGGAGTGCCTGCAATTTTTTTAATTATTAATATTTTATGTGCTTCTGCCTTTTCATCAATTGGAGTATCGACTATCCTATGCAGTCTTCCGCCCAGAGTTTTTATGGCATTTTTTGCTTCTTCGGCTTCCTTCAAGCCATCTCCGCCTTTATATGCCATCATGTATCCACCTTTTCCAACAAAAGGAAGACAATATTCACTTAAAGTTGAAAGATTTGCCACCGCGCGAGAAATACAAAGACTGTACTTTTCTCTATGCTCCTTTTTTTGGGCCAAATCTTCTGCACGTCCATGTACAGTTCTTACATTTGTTATGCCAATGTTCTCGCAGAGCTCATTGATAATTTTTAACCTCTTATTCAATGAATCCACAAGAGTAAACTCTTTTTCAGGTGAAAGAATTGCTAAGGGAACCCCTGGAAATCCCGCACCGGTGCCTAAGTCAAGGACATTTGAAGCATCTTGATATTCAGCAAGATTGTAGCATGTAACGGAATCAACAAAATGCTTCATTGTAAATTCTTCGGGATTAACTATTGCAGTAAGGTTAACAAACTCATTCCATTTAAGAATTCCGCTTCGATATTCTTCAAATTTTCTAATAACATCATCATCGAAATGAATGTTATTCTCTTCTAAGTATTTAATCAGATTTTTCACTATCTTCCTCTTCTCTTCTTTTCCAAATAAACTAAGAGCACATTTATATCCGCAGGGGAAACCCCTGAAATACGTGATGCCTGGCCAACAGATACCGGTTTAATCTGGTTTAGTTTCTGGTATGCCTCTATTCTTAACCCTTCGATTGTACTATAATCGATGTCCTGGCTAAGCTTTTTATCTTCAAGGCGTTTAAACCTTTCAATTTGCGCAATCTGTTTCTTAATATATCCTTCATATTTTATCTGAACTTCCAGCTGAGTAATTTCGTGGTATGAAAGTGCAGGTCTCGTTTCATCATCAATTTCCGCTAAATCTTCGTACTGAATCTGAGGCCTCTTAAGCATTTCTTCCATGGAAATTCTTGAAGAAACAATCGTTGTCCCATGTTTTTCAAGAAAGCCATTTACCTCTGCAGGCGTTAAGGTTTTGTTCCTTAAGCGTTCAGCTTCCATTGCAACATTATTCTTTTTTGTCAGATAACGCTGATATCTTTCTTCAGACGCAAGTCCGATAGCATATCCTTTGTCGGTCAAACGCAAATCTGCGTTGTCCTGCCTTAGAACCAGTCTATATTCCGCTCTAGACGTCATTATTCTGTAAGGTTCATTAGTACCTTTAGTCACTAAATCGTCGATTAGAACGCCAATATAAGCCTCGTCTCTTCCGAGGATCAGCGGATTTTTTCCGGAAATTTTAAGAGAAGCGTTAATACCAGCCATAAGACCCTGTGCAGCCGCCTCCTCATATCCTGAACTTCCATTAAATTGTCCTGCACAGAAAAGATTTTCAATAAACCTTGTCTCAAGATTCAGTTTTAAATCCTGTGGATCTATGCAGTCATATTCGATGGCGTAAGCAGGTCTTGTAATCCTTAGATTTTCAAGACCCGGGATTGTTTTATAAAAAGCTTCCTGAACATCTTCAGGAAGGCTTGAAGACATTCCCTGGATATACATTTCATCTGTATCAAGGCCCTCTGGTTCAATAAAAGTCTGATGTCTTTCCTTATCGGCAAATCTGTTAACTTTATCTTCAATAGAAGGACAATACCTTGGACCAATTCCCTCAATCTGTCCACCAAACAAAGCGGATCTGTGAAAATTATCCCTTATGACCTTATGCGTTTCCTCATTGGTATAAGTAAGCCAGCATGAAATTTGATTGTCTCCGATAGAATCGTTCATAAAAGAAAAAGGAACTGTCTTTTCATCTCCCTTTTGTTCAACCATCTTTGAATAATCGAGACTGCTTCCTAAACATCTTGCAGGAGTGCCGGTTTTGAATCTGCGAAGCTTCATTCCATGAGCTTTGAGATTCTTAGCCAAAAGATTGGAAGGTGCAAGACCATTTGGACCACTTTCATAAGCACTGCTTCCAATAAATATTTTTCCACCAAGGAAAGTTCCCGTAGCCAAAATAACTGCCTTTGAATTATATTGGGTGAAGGTGTTTGTTCTAACGCCTTTGACTACTCCATCCTCAATAACCAAATCCGTTACCTCTCCTTGTTTCATATCAAGATTAGGCGTAGATTCAATGGTCTTTTTCATTTCTATATGATATTTGTTTTTATCGGCCTGGGCTCTAAGAGAATGTACTGCGGGACCCTTTGCCGTATTTAACATCTTGCTCTGTAGAAAAGTTTTATCGATGTTTATTGCCATTTCTCCACCTAAAGCATCGATTTCTCTAACAAGATGACCCTTACCGGTCCCTCCAATTGAAGGATTACAAGGCATCATCGCAACTGCTTCTAAATTCATAGAAAACATAAGAGTTTTATTGCCCATTCTTGCAGAAGCAAGAGCAGCCTCACAGCCGGCATGGCCCGCACCTACGACTATAATATCATAATCTCCCATTAATATATAATCCACTGGTCAACCTCATTTTCTTTCTTTAACTACTTTCCAAGGCAGAATCTTTCAAAAACTTTATCTATTATATCTGATGCAGTCTCACCAATAATTTCGCCTAAAGCTTCATAACATCTGTTTACGTCAATTTCAATAAATTCTAGCGGCTGTCTTGTTTCAATCATGGAAAGAGCATCAGATATACATCTGTTGCCTTCATCAAGAAGATTTTTATGTCTAACATTAGTTACCATAACATTATCTCCCTGAGAAACCTCTCCACCATATACCATAGATTCTATAGCTTGTGCTAAAGCGTCGATTCCAGCACCCTCAACAAGAGTGCTCTCAAGGACAACGGCTTCCGGAAGAAGAGTTTTTATTTCTTCAACAGATAAAACAGCTCCTTTATCCTGCTTATTTAGAAGAACGATAGTTTTTCTTCTGCCAATATGATCAATTATTTTTTTATCTTCCTCTTCAAGAGCACGGCTGCTATCTAACACGAAAATTATTAAATCCGCTTTATTAAATGATTCCTTGCTCTTCTCAATTCCAATCTGTTCAATAACGTCATCAGTTTCGTGAATGCCTGCAGTATCCGTTAAAACAATTGGAATATTTTTTATTGTAATACTCTCTTCAATAGTATCTCTTGTTGTTCCGGGAATGTCGGTTACAATAGCTCTGTTTTCACCCATGAGGGCATTCATCAGAGAAGATTTACCAACATTTGGCTTACCAACAATAGAAACCTTTAAGCCTTCTCTTATTATTCTTCCAGTGTCCGAAGTGCTGAGCAGCTTAACAATTTTATCATTTATATCATTAAGAGATTCTTCCAGCTTGCTGTAAGTCATCTCCTCAATATCTTCATCAGGATAATCTATATTAACTGTCAGATTAACTAAAACATCAACTAAATCCGCTCTAATATCTCTGATTTTTTCTGAATACAATCCTTCCAGCTGATTTAAAGCTACGTCAAAAGTTTTTTCAGTTTTGGCCTTGATTAAATCAATTACAGCCTCCGCCTGAGATAAATCCAATCTTCCATTTAAGAATGCACGTTTAGTAAATTCGCCTCGTTCTGCAAGTCTCGCACCATTTTTTAATACTAAATCCAAAATTCTAAACAACGATACACTGCTGCCATGGCATTGAATTTCAACAACATCTTCTGCCGTATAGGAGTGAGGGCCTCTCATGTAGACAGACATTACTTCGTCTATAACTTTTCCAGACGAAGGATCTTTTATATGCCCATATGAAAGAGTTCTATTTTTAATATTATTAGATACAGGAACAAAGACCTTATTTAAAATTTCCAAGGACTCCTCTCCGCTTATTCTAACTATTCCAATGCCGCCTTCGCCGGCAGCAGTTGCAATTGCAGCGATTGTATCTTCTCTCATATATCTTTCCTCTGTTAAAAACTTCAAAATTTCAAAAAAGGACTGTCTCAAGGACAGCCCTTTAGTTTATTTAAGCTCAATGACAACCCTTCTGTAAGGATCCTGTCCCTCGCTTCTTGTCATCACCTTTGGATGATCGTGAAGTGCTGCATGAATAACCTTTCTTTCATAAGGATTCATAGGTTCAAGCTTAACACTTCTCTTTGTCTTAATTACTTTGTTTGCAAGTCTATAGGCAAGAGCTTCAAGTGTCTTTTCTCTCTTTGCTCTGTAGTTTTCTGCATCTACAACTACTCTTGTATACTCATCTTGTCCTTTGTTTACAACAAGACTTGTTAAATACTGAATAGCATCTAATGTTTGTCCACGTTTACCTATAATTGTACCTGAATCTTTACCCTGAATATCAACATATAAAGATTCATCTCCCTTTTTAGCACTGATTTCAAGATCAAGTCCCATTTCTTTAGTTACTTCTCTTAAAAATCTTAATGCTTCATGATCTTCGCATGGAACTAAATTTTCGTCAATTACTTGTGATACTTTAGTTTCTTCTGCTTCAATTTTTACTGTTTCTTTTTTTACTTCTTTTTTCGGTGCTACTGTTTTCTGAGTCTGCGCCTTTGGCGATTTTTTAGAAATATGTTCATCGTTTTTAAGCTCAGTTTCTTCAACTTTCTTTTCAGGAGCTTTTTTCTTTTCAACTCTTACTAGAGCCAATTTTGAACCGATTCCAAAAAAACCTCTTGAAGGTTGCTCTAAAACAGTAACATCAACTTCATCAATTGTAAGTTTCAAATCGTCTAATGCCAATTTAACGGCAGTATCAACGTCTGTCCCCCACTTTTCTGAATAATCTAATGCCATGTTTTACATTTCCTCCAAATTAGTTATGCTCTTGCTGTCTTTTTCACTTTCTTGCCGTCACCAATTATTTTCTTTCTCAGCTGAGCTAAGCGAATGTTGAAGAATATTTGCATAATCTGGCTCACAGACCAATATACAGCCAACCCGGCAGGATAGCTTCTAGCCATAAGCAGAATCATAACTGGGAAAAAGTATCTCATGATACCATTCATAAACTTCATCTGATCTGCATTTGTTCCCGGATTAGCACTTACCTGTGAAAAATAAGTAGCTATGAATGTAGCCACACCGGAAACGATAGGTAAAATCCACTTATCCGGCTGAGCTAGGTCGTTAATCCACAAGAAAGATTCGTGAATTGCAAAAAGCATATTGTCATTATCTAAATAAGCCATTGGGTTTCTAAGTAAACCAAACAGACCCATAATAACGAACATCTGAACAGCCATAGGAAGACAGCCGCCATACATGTTTCCACCTTCCTGTGAATAAAGCTCAGCAAGCTTTTCATTCATAAGTTCTTTATTCTTAGCATATTTCTGCTGAATTTCTTTGATTTTAGGCTGCATCTTAGTCATATTAGCAGTTGTCTTTATCTGCTTTGCATATACAGGATAAAGAGCAAGCTTAATGATAACTGTAAGAACAACCAAAGCAAGACCATAGCTACCAATTACGTCGTAAAGCCAAGTTAGTAAATATCCTAAAGGTTTTGCTAAAATTCCCATTAACTTCCTCCCTTATTCTAAAGGGTCATATCCTCCCTCATTCCAGGGATGACACTTTAAAATTCTTTTAATTCCTAAGTAACTACCCTTAATTACACCATATTTATTCAGTGCCTGAATAAAATAGGTGGAACAGGTAGGTTGAAACCTGCAAGTAGGTGGAAAAAGGGGAGATATGAACTTTTGATAAAATCTGATTAACAATATCATCAATGATTTTACAAAATCACTTAATATCTTCATTTTTTCTCATTACTCCGGTTCTTTTAAAAGCAGAAAATAGGGATTTTTCCACTTCTACACATTTTTTGTCGTTAATAGTGTTTCTAGCTATAATTATAAAATCATATCCGTTAGGCAGATATGTTTCAATTTTCCTAAAGCTTTCTTTCATAAGGCGCTTTGCCCTATTTCGTTTAACACTATTACCTACTTTTTTACTTGCCAAAAACCCTGTTCTGTTATAGGTAAGATTGTTGGGACGATAAAACAAAACCAGGTATCTGTCCCCAACGGACTTGCCTCTTCTATAGATAGCAGAAAAATCTTTATCTTTTCTCA
Source organism: uncultured Clostridia bacterium (assembly GCA_945788655.1). Taxonomy (GTDB): domain Bacteria; phylum Bacillota; class Clostridia; order Peptostreptococcales; family Anaerovoracaceae; genus Fimisoma. The sequence goes on from CALZMV010000005.1 coordinate 9,207, forward strand.
AAACATTCTTTTTTAGCATTTTAAATAAACCTTTTAGCGTTTAATTAAGCAGTAAGTTTCTTTCTACCCTTTGCTCTTCTTCTCTTAAGAACATTTCTTCCGTTCTTTGTAGCCATTCTCTTTCTGAAACCGTGTTCTTTCATTCTCTGTCTCTTTTTAGGCTGATAAGTCATTTTCATAGTAGTAATTCTCCTTTCCAAATTTGAAATAGTTTTGTGTACATCTGAATTTCAATTTACACATATGCTTTGATATTATAATTTATAAACATCTAAATGTCAACAATTTTTAACTCGTGAAACCCGTCTTTTGTAAATACCTGTACAGTATCAAATCCGCATTTTCTCGCAAAGCTGTATCCAACTTCAAGCTTGTTGCCAAGATTGCAACAATTGTGACAATCGCCGGATACGCAAACCTTTCCTCCAAGCCTCAAAATTTCAGCCATAAATTTTTCAGAAGGATAAGGAACTTGTTTGTATCCTCTTATAATTGCTCCAATATTAATTTCAAAAGGCTTGTCATATTTAATCAAATTTCTTATAGCATTATAACCTGCCTCAAGATATCTCTCAGACTCGTGAATGCCAAGAGAATCCGAAAATTTTGAAACTAAATCAAAGTGCCCAATTATATCACAATCGGTTTTTTCGACAATGTCAGAAACATTGCTGAAATATGATTCTGCGAAAGCATCAAAATCTCCCTGAAAATATTCATTCACTATGCGTTTCGTTTCTTCGGGAGTATAATCCACCGTAAAATATTCTTCACCAACCTTAACATAATGAACAGAACCTATTACATAATCGAAAATGAATTCTGAAGGTGTAGCATAATAATCTCTTTCAATACCGCAGAGAATGTCCATTCTGCCTTGATATTCTTTTTTTAAGAGATTAATTTCTTCAATATATTTTTTTGTATTTTCAAGACTCATACACCAGCCATCATCAAAAGATGTAAAACTGTGTCCTGAAATTCCAAGGCAAGAAAAGCCACGCCTGTATGCTTCCTCAACCATCTGGCGTGGTGTGTCTTTGCCATCACAATATGAAGTATGTGTATGAAAATCTACTTTTGGTATCATTTTGTCATTTTCTCCTGTTTGACTTTATGATCTATTATATGGCGTGAACCAAGCTCACGTCTGATGTCATCAAGGGTTATTCCCATTTCAACCATCATAACCATAACATGGTATGCAAGATCCGAAATTTCATAAAATGCTTCTGAAATTTTTCATAAAAACCTTTAGTTTATTTATTATATTTTCATCTATTTGTTCATTTTTGCAAATCATATCGAACTCATCAATACTTTTGCTCCTAATACAATTGAGAATTTTATTCTTTATTCCGTCTTGAATTTTATTTTCTTCAAAAATTGAATTCAAAAGACCTATATGTGATATTTCAAATATGTAATTTTCAGTTATATTTTCAAGGCTTTTTAAATATAGTGATCTCAATAAAAAAGCTATTTCTACGTCTGTTTTTAAAATGTTGTTTTCAATCTGCATTTTATTATTTCTCCTTAAAAATTACTTTTAAATTTTACTACTTTAAATTATTAAAATCAATTAAATATTAATTATATTTAAGTTGTTCATAACTTTATCCACAATATATGGATAACTATATATAATAATTTATTTTTCTATATTTAATAATTGATACTTGCTTGTGGATAACTTTTTTTATAGAATAGAAATACACACATTATACTGTAAGAAAAGTGAGTTTTATATGGAAAATATATTAATTTGGAATGATATTCTTGAAACAATAAAAGAAAATGTTACACCAATAAGCTTTGAAACATGGTTTAAACCACTCAAACTAAGAAAAATAGACGATGAATTAAAAATAGCATATTTAGAGATTAGTTCTGATGATAAAAGAAATGATTTTATAATAAATACAATAAAAAACAGATATTTAACTACCCTTGAAGGAGCATTTAAGCTTGTTATCGGTGATGAATATCGCGTTATTTTAAAAAATTCTGATGAATATTCTTCTGAAGATAATAAAAAATCTGAAGAATCTAATATAATAAAAAAGAATAATTCCGGTTTTGATAAAGAGAAGATATTTAATCCTAAATATAATTTTGAAAACTTTGTTGTAGGTAACAGCAACAAGTATGCTCATGCCGCTGCATTAGCAGTAGCCGAATCTCCTTCAGAAGCATACAATCCACTTTACATATATGGAGGGTCTGGACTTGGTAAGACCCATTTAATGCATGCGATAGGAATTCATCTTCTTGAGAACAATCCTGAATTAAATGTTCTTTATGTATCATCTGAGATGTTTACTACAGAACTTATAAGATCAATTCAAGAAAAAAAGACTAATGAATTTAAATCTAAATATAGAAAAGTGGATGTTCTTCTTATAGATGACATCCAATTTATCGAAGGAAAAGAAAGTACACAGGAAGAATTTTTCCATACATTCGAGGCACTATATAATTCAAAAAAACAGATTATTATATCAAGTGACAAAGCTCCAAATAAACTGGTTAATCTTGAAGAAAGAATACGTTCAAGATTACAATGGAATCTGATAGCTGACATCCAGCAGCCGGATTATGAAACAAGAGTAGCAATTCTTGTTAAAAAAGCTGAAAATCTAAATATTAATTTTGAAGAAAATCCTGAATTTTACGATGTAATATGCTTAATAGCTGAAAAAATAAAGGATAATATCAGGGAACTTGAAGGTGCTCTTACGAGAGTAATATCATTTTCTCAATTATTAAAAGAAAAACCTGATAAAGCATTTGCTAAAAGAGTCTTAAAAGATATTTTAAGCGGAATGGAATCTGTAATAACACCTGAAAAAATAAAAAAAGTAGTATGCAATCATTACGGAATAAAACTTTCCGATATGGAATCTTCAAAACGAACAAATAATATTGCATATCCAAGACAGATTGCAATGTATTTATTAAGAGAAACCACCGACTATTCCCTTCCTAAAATAGGACAGGCATTTGGAGGTAAACATTACACTACAGTCTTATATGCATGTGAAAAAATTGAAAACGATTTAAAAGAAGATAAAAATTTAAAGAATGTAATAGAAAAACTAAAAGAAGAAATTAGAGAATAAATGAAATTTTACATACTATTATAATTTTGTTTACAGGTTTTCCATATAGTTATTAACAACTGTTAATAAAGTAATTTTCAATGCCTGAGGTAATTATCCACATAATCCATATTACCAACAACAACTATTACTACAAAATAATATAATTAATAAATATTGCGGAGGTATAAAATGAGATTTTCTTGCAATCAGCAGACCTTAACAAAAGCTCTTAATATAGTTTCAAAAGCAGTCACAATAAGAACTACTATTCCAATTTTAAAGGGAATACTTTTAAGAGTAGATAATAATGGAATACTTACAATGTCGGCTTCTGATCTTGACATTAGTATTGAAAAGAAAATAAAAGTTGACAACAGTGAACCAGGTGAGATAGTTGTTCTTTCAAAACTTTTTGGAGACATAATAAGAAAACTGCCTGACGGTGATATTTATATTGAAGAAAACAATGGAAAAGTACAGATAAAATGCTCTAATTCTGAATTCAATATAATTGGTCTGTCTGCAGAAGAATTTCCAAATATTAACCCTAATGAAAAGGATTCTGAAGAGCTGGTATTTAACAAGGAAATTCTAAAGGATATGATTAAAAAGACTTCTTTTTCAGCAAGCATTGACGAAAATAAAGGTGCAATGACAGGTGTTCTTGTTGAAATGGAAGAAAATACTTTAAACATGGTAGCTATTGATGGATTTAGAATGGCTATTGCAAGAGAAAGTATGAAAAACAAAAAACGTCAGAATATTATTATTCCTGCAAAGATTTTAAATGAAATAAGCAGAATTATTTCAGAAACTGATATAGATAATGATGATGTTACAATGCTCTTAAATACAAAAAAAGCTGTATTTATAATGGAAAATACAAAAATAGTTATAAGACTTCTTGAAGGAGAATTTATGAACTATAAGAGAATAATTCCAGCGGACAGTTCATGCAGAGTTGTTTTAAATAAAAATGACTTTTTAGACAGTGTAGAAAGAGCTTCTCTCCTGGCAAAGGTTGGAAAAAATAATCTTGTAAGACTTGAAATAAAAGATAATATAATGGAAATTACATCAAAGTCTGAAGAAGGTAATGTAAAAGAAGAAATAATTATTTCAAAAGAAGGTAACGATTTAACTATTGGCTTTAACTCAAAATATTTAATAGATGTGCTTAAGGTTGTTGATGATGAAAGTATAAATATGCTTTTTAATACAAATGTAAGTCCATGTCTGATAAAGCCAATAAGTGGTGATAGTTTTGAGTACTTAGTATTACCTGTAAGAATCAGTCAATAAATAAAAATTTAATCCGGCTTAACAGCCGGATTTTTAAGGAAAAAAATGTATATAAAAGAATTAGAATTAAAGAATTTCAGAAACTACGATGAAATTCATTTGGAATTCAATAAGAATATTAACTTTATAATAGGTGATAACGCCCAGGGAAAAACAAATTTGCTTGAGGCAATTTTTATGTCTTCAATTTCAAAATCATTTAGAACATCTAAGGATTTTGAAATGATAAGGTTTGGCAAAGATTATTGCATGATAAAAATTTATGCTGAAAAAGAACTTTTTCCTGTAAATATAGAAATAAAAATAGATAAAAATAAAGGTAAATTTATTAAAATTGATGGTATAAGTGCAAGCAAGGCTTCTGAATTATTAGAAAAGGTATATATAGTTATTTTTTCGCCTGAAGACCTAAAAATTGTAAAAGACGAGCCTGAAAAGAGAAGAAAATTTATTGACAGAGAACTCAGTATGTTAAAACCTTCCTACTATAACAGCCTGTCAAATTATAAAAAAGTATTAGCTCAGAGAAATATATATTTAAAAGAAAGAGATATAGATTTTACAATTTTAGATATTTGGGATATTCAGTTGGCTGAGTATGGTTCAAAAATAATTGAAATGCGTCAGAATTTTATAAAAAAGATTGATGTAATAAGCAGTGATATACATAAAAAAATAACCAATGGAAAAGAATTATTAAAAATAGAATATGATCCAAATGTATTTAATTTAAATGATAATAAAAAAGCACTTTATGAAGAATTAAAAAAATCAGTCAATAATGATTTAAGATTAAGAACGACTACAAAAGGACCACATAGAGATGATATACAGTTCTTTATAGATGATGTAAATGTAAGAAATTTCGGATCTCAGGGTCAGCAGCGTACTGCAGCACTTTCATTAAAACTCGCGGAATTAAATTTAATTAAAGAAGAATCAGGAGAAAGCGCAATTCTTCTTTTAGATGATGTAATGTCAGAATTAGACTCTACACGTCAAAAATTTCTGGTAAAAACGCTCTCAGACACACAATTGTTTATTACAACAACAGAAATAACACCCTGTCTCGAAGAAGAACTTAAAAATGGAAATATTTATAATATTGAAAAAGGTAAAATTAAGCTCTAATAAACAAATATATACTTTGTTTATTAGAGCTTTTGATATTATATTAATAAAAATTTAATTCCACAAAAACAAAAAATTGTGATATACTGTAGGTTGAATTATTGTTTATTTTTAACAGTAATAAAAAATAAAAATAAAGGAAGTTTTTAGATGAGTTTACTAGAAGAAAAGACAAATGGGCAGTATGATGCAGCTCAGATACAGGTCTTGGAAGGTCTTGAAGCTGTAAGAAAAAGACCGGGTATGTATATAGGTAGCACAGGGACAAGAGGTTTACACCACTTAGTATATGAAATTGTGGATAACTCTGTGGATGAAGCACTTGCAGGTTACTGTAAAACTATTAAAGTTACAATAAATAAAGATAATTCAATAACAGTAGAGGATGATGGAAGAGGTATGCCTGTTGATAAGCATCCTAAACTTGGAATACCTGCAGTTGAAGTAATTCATACAGTACTTCATGCAGGCGGTAAATTTGGTGGTGGAGGATATAAAGTTTCAGGTGGACTCCACGGTGTAGGTGCATCTGTAGTAAATGCTCTTTCCACACATATGGAAGTTGAAATTAAGAGAAACGGCAAAATATATAAGCAGTGCTATGAAAGAGGTAAAACTGTTTCTAAATTAGAAGTTGTTGGAGAATCTAAAAAAACAGGTTCAAAGACTTCTTTCTGGCCGGATGGAGAAATCTTTGAAACAACAGTTTTCGATTTTGACACTTTAGAACATAGACTTCGTGAAATGGCCTTTTTAAACAAAGGTATAAAAATAATCTTCAGTGATGAAAGAGAAGGAAAAAAGAAAAAAGAAACTTACTTCTATGAAGGTGGTATAAAGGAATTCGTTGCATTCCAGAATCAGAATAAAGATGCTATCCATAAGGATATCATATATTTTGAAGTAAGTAAGGATAATTGCGAAGTTGAAGTAGCTATGCAGTATACAGATAGCTATAGTGAACTTGTTTTAGGTTATGCTAATAACATTAATACTATTGACGGTGGTACTCACATTGTCGGATTTAAAAGTTCATTAACAAGAGTTATTAATGATTATGGCAAGAAAGCGAAGATTCTTAAAGATAATGACAACCTAAGCGGTGAAGATGTTAGAGAAGGTTTGACCGCTATAGTTTCCGTAAAGCTTCAGGAGCCACAGTTTGAAGGACAGACAAAGGGCAAATTGGGAAATCCTGAAATGAGAGGCTATGTTGAAACAACAACAAATGAGTATCTTACAGCATTTTTAGAAGAAAATCCTGCACAGGCAAAGATTATTATAGAAAAATGTATTAAAGCAGCTCGTGCAAGAGAAGCAGCTAGAAAAGCAAGAGATTTAACCAGAAGAAAAGGAGCTTTAGATAGCTTTTCACTTCCCGGTAAGCTTTTCGACTGTTCAGATAAAGATCCTGCAAACTGCGAAATTTTCCTAGTCGAAGGTGATTCAGCCGGTGGTAGTGCTAAGGATGGTAGAGACAGAAAACGTCAGGCTATCCTTCCATTAAGAGGTAAAATTCTTAACGTTGAAAAAGCAAGGCTTGATAGAATTTTAGGTTCTGATGAAATAAAAAATATGATTACAGCCTTCGGTTGTGGTATCGGTGACGATTTTAATATTGAAAAATTAAGATATCATAAAATTATAATTATGACAGATGCCGATGTTGATGGTGCACATATCAGAACTCTGTTATTGACATTCTTCTATAGATTTATGAGACCTCTTATTGAAGGAGGTTATGTTTATGCTGCCCAGCCACCTCTTTATCAGGTAAAGAAAGGCAGAGATGTATATTACACCTACAGCGAAGAGGAACAGACAAAGCTTATGAAAGACCTTGAAGGAAAGCCAGGAAAAGCTGATATACAGCGTTACAAAGGTCTTGGTGAAATGGATGCAGAACAGCTTTGGGATACTACAATGGATTTTGAACACAGAACATTGATTCAGATTACCATTGAAGACAGTGCAGCGGCTGACCAGACTTTTTCTGTTCTTATGGGAGATAAGGTTCCGCCAAGAAAGAAATTTATTGAAGAAAATGCAGTTTATGCGACATTAGATATTTAGGAAAGGAGGGTGCATAAATGGCAACATTTTTAGAAGATCAGAAATTAATTCAACATGAAATAAATAAAGAAATGAAAGATTCATATATCGATTATGCAATGAGCGTAATCGTCGGCCGTGCCCTTCCTGATGTAAGAGACGGTTTAAAACCTGTACACAGAAGAATTCTTTATGGTATGTCCGGATTAGGTGTTACTCCTGATAAACCTCATAAGAAATCAGCCCGTATTGTCGGTGAAGTAATGGGTAAATATCACCCTCACGGTGACTCTTCAATATATGATGCAATGGTCAGACTTGCACAGCCATTCAATACCCACTACCCTCTCGTAGACGGACATGGTAACTTCGGTTCAGTGGACGGAGATGGTGCAGCTGCAATGCGTTATACTGAAGTAAGAATGACACCTCTTGCCCTTCAGATGCTAAGAGATCTGGATAAGGAAACAGTGGATTTCATGCCTAACTTCGATGGTGAAGAGGAAGAACCTAAAGTTTTACCGGCAAGAATACCAAATCTTCTTGTAAATGGATCAAATGGTATTGCCGTAGGTATGGCTACATCAATACCGCCGCATAATTTAACTGAAGTAATAGATGCTTGTGTAAAGCTTATAGATGAACCGGATGCAACAGTTGATGACCTTATTAAAATCGTAAAAGGTCCTGACTTCCCTACCGGCGCTATTATAATGGGCAAAAACTCCATGAAGGATGCTTATCGCACAGGTCAAGGCAAGGTTGTTGTCAGAGCTGTTACAGAAATAGAAGAAGCTTCACATGGAAAGCAGCAGATTATTGTTACAGAAATACCTTATCAGGTTAATAAGGCAAGATTGATTGAAAAAATAGCCGAATTAGTTAGAGATAAAAAGGTTGATGGAATTACAGCAATTCGTGACGAGTCCAACCGAAAAGGAATGCGTATTGTTATCGAATTAAAAAGAGATGCAAACGCAAACATAATTCTCAATAGATTGTACAAGCATACTCAGCTTCAGGACAGTTTTTCAATGATTATGCTTGCTCTTGTAGACGGAAGACCTAGAGTGCTTAACTTAAAAGAAATAATTTCTGAATATTTAAAGCACCAAAAGGAAGTTGTCACAAGAAGAACAATTTACGATAAGAAAAAAGCAGAAGCCAGAGCTCATATTTTAGAAGGTTATCTGATTGCTCTTGATAACATTGATGAAATCATTAAAATTATCAGAAGCAGCTACAATGATGCTAAAGAAAAATTAATGGAAAGATTCGGATTCACAGAAATCCAGGCTCAGGCAATCTTAGACATGCAGCTCCGTAGACTGCAGGGTCTGGAAAAAGAGAAAATTCAAAATGAATATGACGAACTATTAAAGAAAATAGCTTATTACAAAGAATTACTTGAAGACGAAAATAAATTAATGGGAGTAATTAAAGACGAACTCATCGAAATCAGAAATAAATGGGGCGATAAGAGAAAAACAAAGATTAAAGCCGGTGAACATGAAATCGATGAAGAGGATTTAATAGAAGAAGAAAAAGTATGTATCACTCTCTCCCATCTTGGTTATGTAAAGAGAGTTCCTGTAGACACATATAGGGCACAGAAACGTGGAGGTAAAGGAATAACTGCTTTAACAACCCGTGAAAATGACTTTGTAAAGAATATGATTATCACTTCTACTCACGATCACCTATTATTCTTTACAAACACTGGAAAAGCGCATAGGATAAAAGCTTATGAAATTCCTGAAGCAACGAGAACTGCTAAGGGTACTCCGGTTGTAAACTTCTTAAATTTACTCCAGAGAGAAAGAGTCACTGCAGTAATTCCAATTAAAGAATTTGCCGAAGATAAATTCCTAATTGGCGTAACAAAGGATGGTATAATTAAAAAGACTTCCCTGTCAAGTTTTGATACAAACAGAAAAACAGGTTTAATTGCAATGAATTTAAAAGAAGGCGATGAGTTAATTGGAATTAAACAGACAACAGGACAAAACAATGTAATAATTGTAACAAAACATGGAAAATGTATATGCTTCTCAGAAGAAGATGTAAGACCTATGGGAAGAATTGCAGGCGGTGTAAGAGCAATCAAGCTTGAAAAGGATGATGAAGTCGTTTCAATGGAACTTGTTGAACCGGGTCAGGAGCTTTTAGTAGTAACTCAGAAGGGTTTTGGTAAGAGAACTAAGGTTGAAGAATACAAGGTTCAGGTAAGAGGCGGCAAAGGTCTTCTGACTTATGACAAGGCAAAATTTAAGAAGACAGGTGAACTTGTAGGCGCAATTGTTGTGGATGACGACGATGATGTAATGCTAATCAATTCAGATGGAATAATCATCAGAATGCAGGCAAAGGAAATATCAAAATTAGGTAGAGCTACACAGGGTGTTAAAATAATGAATATTTCTGAAGATGCAAATATTATTTCCCTGGCAAAGGTTGCACGTCAAGATGAATTGGAAAAAGAAATAACAGAAGAAGATTCAACAGGAGAAGAACAAATCCAGATGTAGGATAAAGAAGGAGGCCAAATATGGCAGACAAGTTAAAATTTGTCATTCCTGGTAAACCTGAATACATTACCATGGTTAGACTTGCGGTAGGTTCCATTGCCGACACAGCAGGATTTGATTATGAAGAAATCGAAGATATAAAAACAGCTGTAAGTGAAGCATGCAAGAATATTACATGCCATGGATCGGAAGGTTTTGCAGAGGAATATGAAGTTGAATGTATAGTAGAAAAAGATAGAATCCAGATAACAGTAAGAGATACAAGTGAAGGTCACAACCTAAAAAAGTTGAAAAAACCATGCCTTGACTGTCCTAACGAGGGGAATTTATCTCTTTATGTTATTAATACACTTATGAGTGATG